>JAGWZR010000228.1 GCA_018968795.1 Planctomycetota bacterium
TTACAGCGCCTGGGATAACCCTCCCTATGGGCTGTCCGCCAATCTTTGAAACCGGCATGACTTCCATAAGGGAGTTGGTGAGAAAGACTTCATCTGCGGATAAAACTCTTTCCAACCCGAGAAGTTCCTCTAAGACTAGAATACCGCTTTTATTACAAATCTCCAGAATAACCTTTCGTGTAATGCCTGGTAGAATATTGGCATCTAAGGATGGTGTAATAACGGTATCTTTTTCAACAATAAAAATATTACTCACAGCGCATTCGGCAACATAATTATCTGTGTTTAAGATAATCGCATCATGAGCGCCTTTTCTAATTGCCTCTTTTTTAATGAGGTAGTTAGCCAAAAAATTTAGCGTCTTGTGTTGTGAAAGAGGACAGGTAGTGCTTCTACGGATACTGGAAGCGATGAGCGCTATGCCTGTTTCATACAACGACGCTGGATAGACACTGAGTGGTTTTGTTTGAATTACAAATGTAGGATTACATGCGCCCTTGGGAATAATTCCATTGGTTCCGACTCCGCGGGATAACGTCATCCGTACGTAAGCATCCGTTAAACTATTTTCCGTGAGGAGTTCTTCAATAATTTGCTGTATTTGCTGAGGTGTATAACGAAAAGGGATGTCAAAATATTTTGCGGAATTTGAGAGGCGTATAGCGTGGTCTTCCATTCGAAATGGTTTTTTATGGTAGGTCCTGAAAGTCTCAAAGAGTCCGTCCCCGTAAAGAAAACCGCGATCTAAGGCGCTTAAGTGCCCCTCTGTTTCTTCGACAATTCTACTGTTTAAGAAGATTACGTAAGACATGTTTTGAGTGAATCGATAAGTGCCCGTGCCTTGTGCATGGTCTCTTCATATTCCTCTTCTTCGTTGGAATCAGCCACAATCCCACTGCCAACTTGAAAGTACACCGCTTTATCCTTCATGATAAAGGTCCGTATGGCAATATTGAGATCCATGTCTCCATTGAACCCTACATAACCAATTGCCCCTGTGTAAACGCTTCGCTGAGTGGGTTCGAGTTCATCAATGATTTGCATAGCTCTGATCTTGGGCGCCCCCGTAATAGAACCGCCAGGAAATGAGGCCTTAAGTAAGTCTATCAAATCATATCGTTCGTACAAATCACCCTCAATCGTAGAAACCAGATGATGCACGGTAGGGTATGTTTCCAAAACCTTCTTCTCTGTAACTTTAACGGAACCATATTCACACACGCGCCCCAGGTCATTCCGTTCCAGATCAATAATCATCGTAATCTCGGCATCATCTTTTGGGCTTGAAAGCAATGCCTGCTTCATAACCTCGTCAGTCTGCACATCCTCTCCGCGCGGACGCGTACCCTTAATGGGACGGGTCTGTACATGTCTGGCGCTCACATGCAGAAATCGTTCTGGCGATGAACTGATAATAGCAACATCATCGAAGGTCAAATAACACGAAAATGGCGCTGGGTTCACGAAACGCAATCTTTTATAAAGTTCCTGGGGAGGCACGTCAACATGCGTTTCTATTCGTTGAGAGAGGTTAACCTGATATACATCCCCTGCCGCAATGTAGTCTTTGATGCGTCTGATTGCGTCTATGTAGAGTTCTTTGGTAAAATTAAATCGCAGCGTAGGTTCAGGTATTCCCTGACTCGGCTTATGTTCTATTGACTCACATACCGTATCGAATTTTCTACACAATACCTCAACCACGTGTTCCATTCTGTCTTTTAAGGTATTGTCTAATCCGAAATCTACTCCAATTACATAGCACTTTGCCAGGAAATTATCATAAGCAATGACCGTATCATAAAAACCCACATACATATCTGGCAGCCCAATATTATCCACAGCCCTGATGGGTAATCTTTCTATAAAGTGGCAAAGATCATAACCAAAATATCCAACCACACCGCATTGAAAAGGAATGGAATCCGCTGGGTTCTTTATTGAAAATTGCCTTAATAATTCGCGAAGGTGTTCAAAGGGATTCCCTTCAATTTCAAGGACGCCGTCTTTGTCAGCCAGCGTAATCTTGCGGCGTTTCGTTTTCATTATCAGAAAAGGGTTAAAACCGAGAAAGGAATATCTCGAAATCCCTTTTACGGGCAAGGCGCTGTCGAGAAAAAACAAGTGCGCATGAGATGTCAACCGGCAAAACGCCTCCAGAGGAAGACAGGCATCATTGACTTCACGGATAACGATCTCACCCGATATGCACTTGTTTAAATCCATTTTAGTAACAATCTCTGTAAATCCTATTCTGTAACAGTTTAGTTTTTTGAAAAATTCCAGTAATGATAGCGGTATTGTGCAAGGTAGGGGGCAATTCATGAATTGCCCCCTACCTTCTACCACAAAGATATTTTCAACCATTTGGGCTTTTCAAAAAACTAAGAGGTAAGTAATTCTAGGTATGATAGAAAATTTTGTCAAGGTAAATCAAATTCACACTCTACCATAAAGAGCCGCTTTTATCCTTGTCATTTAAACATGAGTGTGCTACAGTCAGTGACAAAAGCAAGTCGTCATTGCGAGGGACAAAATCCCGAAGCAATCTCTGGAAAAGATTGTTTCGCTCCGCTCGCAATGACATGTTCTTGTGTATACTTATTTATGACGTTCACTATAACATCAAAAACCATCTTTAAAACTATAGGAAGGCAAACCACGGAGCAATGTAGAGACAGGTTTGAAACCTGTCTCTACTTGTCGAACCAGCACGCCGAAGTCTCCCTTTAGAAAACTAGGGGAACTAAGGGGAATTTGGTAGTTTATTTTTGTCGCTTACTATAGAATCCGGAAGGAAAACTTCCAAATTATGTATTCGATTTTACTTCCCCTGCGTCTTACGCAGCTAATGCAGTATTTGAGTTTAAAGTTGTTTTCCTCTGCGAACTCTGTGGTTAAAAGTTTAACTTATGCAGGATCACATAAATAAATACCTCGCGCATATTGAGCATAACAGAAATTTTTCGCCGCAGACCTTACGGGCATATCGAAACGATTTGCACCAGTATTTTTCATTTCTCACTGCCGAAGGATGCGGCAATCTCGGAAATGTCACCCGCTTAATATTAAGAAAATTTCTCGCCTTCCTTAAAAAAAATCAAGACTATTCTAAAACTACCATTGCAAGAAAATTGGTATCCATCCGATCCCTTTACAAATTTCTATGCCACGAGGGTATTCTAGAACTCAATCCTGTGGAAAATGTTCGGTCGCCCAAGCTGGATAGAAATCTCCCTGGGTTTATGAGTATCAACGAAACCGAAACACTTTTAAATACGCCCAATCTGAGTGCCTTATTAGGCGCTCGTGATAGCGCTATCATGGAAACCTTATACAGCACAGGCATGCGGGTAAGCGAATTGGCAGGAATAAATGTCACTGATGTAGACTTCGACAAAGGACTCGTTAAGGTGAAGGGAAAGGGTAAAAAGGAACGATTACTTCCCATCGGGAATCATGCGTTACATGCCATACAGTTGTATATGGGCAAACGAGGATCGGACAAACAGGCGCTGTTCTTAAACAATCGCGGCGGGCGTCTTACGGAACGCAGCGTGGCAAGGATGCTGGAAAAGTATGTAAAAAGGGCGGGTATAAATCTCAATGTTTCCCCGCATACCTTCCGTCACAGCTTTGCAACACATCTGTTGGATCGCGGGGCTGATTTGCGTTCTGTGCAAGAGCTTTTAGGCCATGCAAACCTTTCAACTACTCAAATCTATACCCACATAACTACAGAAAGACTAAGGCGGGTTTACGACAAGGCGCACCCCAGGGCGTAAAACCTATTGACACGCCGAAAATAATTCTTGCCTTTATAAACAAATTCCATCTGTCGGTTCAATTATCCTCGATTGAACCGAAATATTTTGGGGCTGTCTAAAAAGTTTCAAAAATCAACCTGAAACTCATTCACGGTTTTTGACACATATCGTAACAAAATGACGCTCCCCCGGCAGGAGCTGGGGGTTTCTTAAATTACAACGTTAATTGCAGTTGCCCTTTGTCTTCTTTTTCTTGATACTCAACATAGGCGAAAATTTCCTTTTCATTTAGGCCTATACACGATACACAGTAGCCTCGTGACCA
>JAGWZR010000229.1 GCA_018968795.1 Planctomycetota bacterium
CAGGAGAGTGTCGTTACCCCCTTTATAAATTGCCATCTGACTTTAAAAAACCCTATCATACACGACGCGAAATTGAGGAGCGTAATCTGCTGAAAGGAAATGAAATTGTCTATCTTAAATCAAAACTCGATGCCTATCTGATTCATGTTCAGGGTTCAGGACAAATCAGACTCACATCAGGAGAAAAGGTCTATGTAGGATATGCGGCCGATTCTGGCCATAAATACACCAGCCTTGGGCGCCTATTGGTTACGGATGGAAAGATTCCAGAAGACGATCTGACCCTTTCTACACTAATAAGTTATTTCAAACAGCACCCCAGCGAATTGGATTCATATCTCAAGAAAAACGATCGCTATATCTTTTTCAAAAAGGTGAACCATGCCATTCCTTACGGTTCTATAGGAGTACCCGTTACTCCTATGAGAAGCATTGCTACCGATAAAAAAGTCTTCCCTGCAGGTGGATTGGCCTTTGCCGTCATAGAGCCTAAGAAATCAAAAAAACGCCAGTGGTTTCATAAAAAAGAAGGAGTTGAAAAATCCCTCTTCGTTCTGGATCAGGATACGGGAAGCGCAATCGAGACCCCCGCCCGCGCCGATGTTTACTTCGGAATCGGCGATCATGCCATGCATGAAGCGGGAAATCTAAATTCCTACGGCCGTCTCTATTACCTTTTAAAGCGATAAATGATATCTTCAAGTTTTAACGTAATTCTGTGATAATATGATATAGTTGGTTGACATTCGCCATACCATACAATAGTATGCCGGCAATTATAGAATAAAGATAAAAGTAAATGTTAGCCGTATAAAAAGACATGGATAATTTACTAGTACAAATTGCGAAAGAACGTTTCTCTAGACCAACAAGCCAAATAGTGCATTTTGTTGAAGATGATGACGCAAACGCAGTCCTTAATAACTTAGACAGATATCCTCACGCATACGTGTTGGCATGCTTAATGGATAGACAAATAAAAGCAGAAAGAGCGTGGGCTATTCCATATGAAATCTATAAAAAAATTGGTTCTTTTGAATTAAAAGAACTAGAGAATATTAATCTAGATGAATTAAAGACAATATTTAGTCAGAAGAAACTTCATCGTTTCAATGAAACAATGGCTGAAGTATTTCACAGTGCAGTTATTGATATCAAAAACAAATACAATAGCAATGCTGCAAATATATGGAGCAATACTCCAAGCAGCTCTGCTGTTGTTTATAGATTTCTAGAGTTTAAAGGTAGTGGAATAAAAATATCCACAATGGCAGCCAATATACTTGCCAGGCAATTTAGGGTTCCGTTCTCTGATTATTATTCCATCGACATATCTCCAGACGTACACATTATTAGAGTAATGAAGAGAATGGGTTTCGTCCCTAATGGCGCCAATAATGACATGATTATTTATAAAGCCAGAGAACTAAACCCAGAATTTCCTGGAATTATAGACTTTTCTTGTTAGGAAATTGGTAGAAAGTGGTGTAGGCCTAAAACACCGTTATGCAATGAGTGCATAGTAGAAGATGGCTGCAAAAAGCATATTAAAGCGGCTAACAAGGCACTCCATTTGACCAACAAAAGCGACGTTCCTTTCGTCGCTATGCTTTGGCGGCAACTGAGTTTAGACGTTATTGACTCAACCATCTGCGGTCAGAGGACTCACCTCTTTGATAAGCGGGTAACTGCTTGGGGTTCCCCTCCTGACATCGCGTCCTCAGAGCTAACTCAATAACCATTTTTCTTTCCTTGACATAAATTGTAGTTATCGGCTATAATTTTGCTTTAATTAAAGTCTTAATTTAGTAACCACTGTCACCGTATTAATAAAAGGAGGGCCTTTTTGCACAAAGTAATAAATCAAGAAATAAAACAAATTATTAATGCCTGCCCGGAAGTCGGTCGTATTCTTGAAGAATACAATATCGGCTGCGTTCCCTGTTCTGTAGGAAGCTGTCTTCTCAAGGATGTTGTGGGGATTCATAATCTCGATCCACAACGGGAAGCCACGTTAATGTACAGGCTAGAAAAGGCTATTTATCCGGATAGGAATGTTCCAAAACCTGTGGTGGATATGACCAAAAAATCAGCCCCAAAGGAGATTACCTATTCACCGCCTGTCAAAAAACTTGTAGATGAGCATGTACTTATCAAGCGGCTTCTTGCCTTAATCCCTTCGGTTGTCGAGTACACCGAAACCAGCGTCAAGGTAGATAAGAATCTGATTTTAAAATGTGTAGATTTCATTCGCACGTATGCCGACAAGTACCATCACATGAAGGAAGAGGATATATTATTCAAATACGTTGACGACAAGGCAGAAATTATCCAAATCATGTTCAAAGATCATGATACGGGGAGAGGTCATGTCCGACAGGCCGTTGAAGGGGCAGAAAAGGGCAATAAGTCTCAAATCAAGGAACATCTTCTCGCTTACCGTGATTTATTAACACAGCACATCAAAAAAGAGGATGAAATCCTTTATCCATGGATTGATCGCCAACTATCCGTCACGCAAGTCGGTGAAATGTTTCGCAAATGTAGTGAGGCAGACGCCTCAGTAGGAGACGAACTGCCAAAAAAATATGAAAGATTTATTATTGAATTAGAAGAAAAATTTTTAGAGGAGGTTACAAAATGAGTGGATGTCCAGGATCAAGAACGATTGATTTTAGCGAAAAGGCAAATCAAGAAGGAAGCGAATCAGGAAAACGCCCTTCTCAACTGAGACAGTGGCCGATACAAATGCACTTGGTTTCTCCCATGGCGCCTTATTTTCAGGGAAGAGATATCTTGCTTGCCGCAGACTGCACGGCTTTTGCGCTGGGAGATTTCCACAAGGATTATTTGAAAGGAAAGAGCATTGCAATTGCCTGTCCAAAGCTGGATTCAGACCAGGAAGTTTATGTTGAGAAGATAAAGTCATTGATTGACGATGCAAAAATCAATACCTTATCCGTCATCATAATGCAGGTGCCCTGTTGCTTTGGCTTGGCTCAAATTGCAAAAGAAGGGGCCGAAAAGGCTTCCCGTAAGATTCCCGTCAAGCAGATTGTTGTTGGACTGGAAGGTAATATCTTATCCGAAGAGTGGATTTAATATCCTGTATCTGTGTAACTAAAATTCCCTGAGGAGTTCATAGCCCTCAGGGAATTTTTTTATTTTCACCGTCTCCCATCCCCCGAAAGATAAGACGCTGCGCCCTTGTACCCACACCACGCTTTATATCCAGAATCATTTCCTTACCGCTGCCCAGGAACTCGTAAACTAATTTTCCACCGCCTTCGTCGGAATAGCTGTTGAACAGTATCCTGCCGGAAACAGTGACGCCATCAAGGCTAGCGGCAATTATCCTTAAGGGCAAACAACAAGCAGCTTGAAAGACCAAGCTCTTTTCACCCACCAAAAGACGCGTATAATGCGGTCTTCGAATACCTTTTTGTCCCACACGAACATTTGCAGGGACAGAGGAACAGGATTCTTTATTGGCTGGCCGCGCTTCAACCATATACTTTTCGCTGACGCTAACGATATTCTTTACAGGTATATCCAAATTCAAACCAGCCAATTTTAGAATAATCTCCGCATCCTCTGCGTCTTGTACAATACCCTCTTTTGATGGCGCATCATCTGCTCTACTTCTATGGCTAATTGCTTTCGGTGCAGTTAGATCGACTAGGGGAAGTTTCTCGTAGCAGGATGTATTCATGAAACTATCGTCATTCGGTCTTTCTGATGTTTTGGCGGGTAACTATTAGATGGAAGCCTATAGAAACTTGTCTTCGTGTGTAAATGGGGAATAATGCAATCTCAAGGTTGCGGCGGCTTCTCACACAATTCAATTTTAAAAATCGTGAAAGTAAATCTAATCATCATTTCCTTATCTCCAACAAGGAGGTTACATTTTCCACGCCTTCCACGCTCACGGCGAGATTAATCGCTTCTATGACCTCATCTTTACAACGCGCCTTGCCCGTAAGGATGACTCTGCCTTTTACCGTTGATACGCCTATATGAAGCGCAGAGACTTGGGAACTTTTGACGTATTTGGCCTTGATCTTGGCCGTGATGGCCG
>JAGWZR010000230.1 GCA_018968795.1 Planctomycetota bacterium
ACTAAATGAAACTTTAACACACCTTGTTGCATCTACGTTTTTGGGTGGATATACTGATGATTCAGCCCGTGCCGTTGCTATGGCCACAGATGGAAGTGTATATGTGACGGGGCAGACGGAGTCATTGGATTTTCCAACAACTAGTGGGGCGTATAATACTTTTTATAGCAATGGCGATGCTTTTGTATCAAAGGTAAGCGGGGATTTAAAAAGGCTTCTTGCCTCTACATTTTTGGGAGGAGCTGACGATGATGTTGGTAATTCTATAGCCATATGCTCGGATGGGAGTATCTACGTGGCTGGTTATACAGCATCATCAGACTTTCCAGTAACACCAAATGCTTATGATACTTCTAAAGGAGTTTACATTGACGCTTTTATATCAAAGCTAAGTGGGGATTTGAAAAAACTTCTTGCATCTACATTTTTAGGCGGATATTACAGAGACCGTGCCCGTTCTATAGCCATAGACTCTGGTGGAAATATTTACGTAACTGGTGAGACCCGCTCCTCCGATTTCCCAACAACCCCTGGTGCTTACGATATTTCTCATAACGGTGACGCTGATATTCCAGATACTTTTGATGTATTTGTATCACGGTTTGACGGTAGCCTTTCTGCTTCATCTACCCCCATTACAAAAGATAAAACATCTAAATGATGCGTTTCGGTATGCAGAAAAGAGGGGAAAGGTTGATTTGCATCGATCTTATATAATAAATTCAATGCTTGATAATTATATTATTTGTCTTAAAGCAAAACCATGACGTTACCTTCTTTTTTACCGCTTTTAATTACTGGTGTAACGGGCGTGCCCGGGTACAGTGCATTTAAATATTTTCATGCAAAGTATCCAAACCACGTCACGGCAATCCGTCCCGTTCGGTATTGGCCGTTGCGCGAGGACGGAATCATTCCTCTGGATATAGAAGACCGCAAGGGGCTTGCGGCATTGATGAAACAGAAGCGGTTCAATTCGGTTTTAAATGGGGCGGGATCGTGTGCCTTAAAATCCTGCGAAATGAACCCAGTGCTTGCCTATCGGGTAAACGTACAATCAGTTCTAAATGTATTGGAAATGATCGGGAATCGAGAAATTCGACTAATTCATCTTTCTACAGACCTGGTATTTCCCGGAAAAACAGAGGGATTATATACAGAAGAAGACACCGTATTGCCTGTGACTATGTATGGTAAGACTATGTCCATCGCCGAGGATATTATTATGCTTAGGTATCTTTCTGCAGCGATTTTTCGCATATCGCTCCCCATGGGTGTTAGCGTCAATGGGCATGCAGGGGCGATTGATTGGATACTGTCACGTTTTAAAAAGAACAATCCAGCCACATTGTACTTTGATGAGGTAAGGTCACCTTTCTATTGTGAAGATTTTAATAAGGTCGTGGAACTTGTCTTAGAAAAAAAATGGATCAGAGGTATTTATCATTTTGGTTCGCATCGACATCTCAGTCTTTATCAAATAGGACAAATCGTAAATAAGGTGGGCGGCTATGCCTCGCACCTGCTCAAGGGGTGTCTGCGTGAGGAGGCGGGCCCAATGCCGCCAAGGGCAGGGAACGTTACGATGAGCAACAAGAAACTCATCCATGCTTTGGGGGCAGACCCCTTTCGTAAGTGGCCATATCTGGAACATCACGTCCCCAACGGGAGAGATTGGCACCATGACCGCCCTGGCCATATGGTCTTTCATCCAGAACAGATTCATAAGTGTCTTTATCAAATTCCTGATGCTTGTTAAAAATTTTAAAAATTCGCCACAGAGTACACAGGAAAAAATAGAAGGTGGGAAATTCAGAAGATGAGAAGTTGAGAAATTTTGCTTTCCCCAGCTTCTCTACGTCTCGATTGCTTAGTTTCTCCGTGATCTTGAGTTCTCTGATTCGAAAATAGTCTGGTAGCCGCACCCTTTATGGGTGCGCAGGCATGAAGCCTGCGACTACGAAGGATATATATTTTCATCGTTTCTGAGTGTCGCTATTGCGGCATGATGACTGCGGTGAGATAAACGGTTACTACAGTCAACGACAAAAAAAAGTCGCCATTCCGACGAAAGCAGGAATTTGGTAGAGACAGGTTTTAAACCTGTCTCTACGATAAAAATAGGCAGCACTCTCCGCTTTTGCGGGGACAAGTTTACCCTTGTGAAAACAGAGGTAGGAAGGACATGGTGGTAACATTATGGCTACTTATTTACGACGTTCACTATAATTCAGCATATTGAGTATTTCGCCTGCTGCGCGTTCAGATGCCCCTGGTTTCCCAATCCTATCCATGAGCAAAGATAATTCATGGATACCGCTTTGCCTTTTCTGATCATCATACAGCAATTGAGTTGCCTGATTTGCCAGCCAGGTGTAATTCTCTCTATACATCAGGAGTTCTGTGGCGATCATCTTGTCCGCGAGTTTATTTACAAGCGCAATGTAGGGAGTGGCAAAAAATGGCTTGGCGATGAAGTATGCAAAGGGAGATATTTTGTAAACAATAATCATGGGCTTTAAATAATTAGCGATTTGTAATGTGACAGTGCCTGCGCCTGCTATGCAGAGGCTGGATGCTTCGATCACTTCGTGGATTTTCCCAATCACAATTTTATAAGGGACAGTGGATCTTTTCGCAAGGGCATTTATGAAATCGAAATTTTGTTCTTCACTGCAGGAGATGAGAAATCGCGCGGAAGGGATCATTTGATTTATTTGTGCGGCTGATTTTAGAAACAGGGGTAGTAGCCGGACAATTTCCTGTTTACGGCTGCCAGGAAGAAAAGAGACAATGGTTTCGCCAAATTGTTTTTTTAATTCCGAGACAACATCTTCATCAACCCCCTCTTTGTAAATCTCGTCGAATAATGGATGCCCCACATACGTGGTGGGTATTCCCGCAGTATCATAAAAGGGTTTTTCAAACGGATAAATGACTAATAATTTGTCTACTAATTTTTTCATTTTATTTACCCGCCATGGTCCGTGTGCCCAGAGCTGAGGACTGACGTAGTAAATGACAGGAATCTCCAATTTTCTTGCCGCTTTAGCCAGATAAAAATTGAAACCGCAGTAATCAATTAAAATAACGGCACATGGTCTTTCCTGTCTGAAGAAGCAAATACAATCCTTTTTCATTTTCAAGAACGTTGATAGCTCTGCTAAAACATGAAGCCACATTAATGATTTAGTAGACATATCATGAAGACAGTGTAACCCTGCCTGCTTCATGTTTTCTTTTCCAAGTCCGTAAAAATCTATATGCGGATCTTTTTCAAGCAGGCAATACATGAGATTTGCGCCGTGAATGTCTCCTGACGCATCTCCTGCGCTGATAAATATTTTTTTGTGGGATTCAGGCATGGATTATCTTAATGATATAAATAAGAAGGTTTACAATAAAAAGCGAAGGCATGAGCAGCCAGACAATGACAAGGACAAAAGAGGTGTCTATGCAAAACAAAGCACAGTATCTATCAAGAACAAAGGTTATGAGACAAATAATGGGAAAGGCAACAAAGAGTGTTACGATTGTGTAAAGAAGGACGACATGATGATTGTAGAGCAATAAAAAAGAAAGAATGGTGTTGGACGCATAGAACAAAAGAAGCGTAAGCGAAAAAACCTTTATTTTGGCGAAAAAATAGCTTGTGCCAGATGCTATGAGAGAAACAACCGCTATGATTAACAATGTGTAAGGGGGCACTCCACCTCCTATCGCTATTCAAGTAGGGCTAGTTTTGCCGTTGCAATCGCAGAAGCATAAAGGGCTTAGATTGCTTGCGTGCATGGTTTGTGCTGTCGATCGAACAACGGAGAGCCCAATCTTCTCTCAAAGAATCCCAGTATTAGCAAGTAATAGTTTATTTCGTACTGGGATTTTTTCAAGATAATTATTTGAACTTTTGTAAGAATTATTGAGCCACATAAAACACCAGACTCCTGTCTGGATACCGAGATATCGGAGAAAAATCTTTGTAAAAGGTGTAAAGGAATATGCGGGAAAAATACTTTCGCACATCCCAGAACTTGATCCCGATATCGAGGTAATAAAACTCAGTGTTCAGGTGGATCAT
>JAGWZR010000231.1 GCA_018968795.1 Planctomycetota bacterium
AAGGGAAATGGCTTAATTCCCAGAAACTACGTTGGTCAATACAAATAGCATTCTTTATTGTCGTACTCGTCATCGGATGGCAATTTTATACCTTTGTGAAATACTGTGAGGCAGGCGGAAAAGGGTTTTACCTGCCAAGACCGCCCGGTGTGGAATCCTTCCTGCCCATTAGTGCGCTTATGGGGACAAAATACTTCCTGGGAACGGGTAAAATCAATCCCATCCACCCGGCAGGCTTTGTTATCTTTGGAACATTACTCCTAACAGCACTATTTTTTAGGAGAGGTTTTTGTGGTTGGATTTGCCCTATTGGCACTATTTCAGAGTGGGAATGGCGACTAGGGGATTGGTTTTTAAAGAAACTTCCGCAACGAGTTGCTTATCTGATGCGAAATGTTCCCACTCGTATTACCGCAGGATTCGGTCTTATTTTTACCCCTATTATTGCATTGCTCGTATCAGGGGTTATCGATATGACAACTTTTCGGTCCCCAATTTTTATGTATCTGACCCCTGCCTATATCATGGCTATAGTACTGCCATTTGTTGTTCCCAGGAAAATATGGTCTGATATGGTTAACGACAGGATTGCCCGCGCCTGGAAATATGCAATCCTGGCCTTTTTTATTCAGGTCATTATCATCAAGATGCCTATTGCACAGTTGGAGGTTATGTACACCCGCGTGCCTTTTATCCGTGTGGCAGACATAAAGATGCTGAAGTTTTTCACAAACATGTCCGGAATGGCGCTGTCTGTTATCCTGTCTATCTTAATTATTTCGCTTGTTAATAAAAACTTTTGGTGCCGTTTCTTTTGTCCGTATGGCGCCTTGCTCGGTATTATAGCATACGCAAGCCCAATGAGAATCACACGCGATACAGGAAAGTGCATTGATTGTGGAAAATGCACCAGGGCATGTGCGATGCATATCCTTGTTGAAAAGAAGAAACATGTCTTGACCCACGAATGCGTGGCCTGCTACGACTGCGTCAACGCCTGCCCGGTTAACGGAGCGCTGGATATGAAACTGGTTGGAGACCGCAAGAAAATCCCTTATGGTCTTTATGCCCTTATGCTCGTTGGCCTTTATGTTGCAATAACAAACACAGCCCGTGCCACAGGACACTGGTACACGAAAATTAACGATGCCGAATATATCCTGAGAATATCAGAACTCAACCAGCCAAAATATCTTCATAAGGCAGGCCAGTTTGAGACGGAATAAACAATTAACGAGGTAAAGAAGTCCCATTACCGATAAAAGAATCTGAAACCACAGATTATCTAGCACGGCATAGCCTAAACTAAAACGACTTCAGAATCCCCCTCAATCCCCCTTTATCAAAGGGGGAAATAAGGGGGATTTGTATGGAAAGATGAATAATTTCTAAAAAAGATTTTTACACAGCAATACCGATAATATGGATATTATGACAACCATTCTCGCTATTGGGCCTCATCCTGATGATGTGGAAGGTGGGATGGGGGGAAGTATTCTGAAATTGGTAGCTCTGAGATACGATGTTCACATCCTCGACCTGACGAATGGCGAGCCCACTCCTCATGGAAGCCCGGAAATTCGAAGGAAAGAATGGGAGCAGTCAGCTGCCTTGCTGGGTGTGAAGAGCCGAACAGTGCTTGATCTGCCCAATCGTTACCTCATGGATGGAATAGAAGCGCGTAAAAAGGTTGCTGCCGTGATTCGAAAGGTACGTCCACAAGTGGTTTTTCTTCCTTATTGGATTGATGCTCACCCTGACCACATTGAGACTACCCGAATCGGCGAGGCGGCTCGATTCTATGCAAAACTGACAAAGTCCGATATTCCCGGCGAGCCGTGCTATCCTACGCACATTTTTTATTACCTCTGTTCACATTTTCGCGTACATGTCACTCCTTCCTTTATTTTAGATATCAGCAAGGAATTCGAAAGAAAACTCCAGATTGCGAAGACTTATCAGTCGCAGTTTGCTTACGATGACGCCCGTTGGAAGTATGTCAGTGGCACACTCACGGCAAGGAATCAGTACTATGGCAATCTGATACGAGCTGATTACGGTGAGCCCTTTATGAGCCATGAACAGGTGGGATTAAGGGATATACGGGATATAACATAGCTTTTAAAGCATTCAGCTATCAGCAGTCAGCTTATGGGAAAAAACGGATATCTACTAACCGCTGATGGCTTATTTTTAAATGAGCTTACTCAATTATGAGATATTTTCCCGTAGGAAAACTCGATTATCGGCTGCTAGAAAAGCTACTCAATTTAAGTCACATCAAGGATCCACGGGTAATTGTGGGGCCTCGGATTGGTGAAGATGCAGCCGTTATTGATTTTGGGGAAAAATACCTCGTAGCCAAGACAGACCCCATTACCTTTACCACCCACCGCATTGGCTGGTACGCCGTTAATGTGAATGCCAATGATATCGCCGCAATGGGGGCTACTCCAAAATGGTTTCTTGCAACGGTATTGTTGCAAGAAAAGAAAAAGAACGCAAAACTGGTTACACAAATTTTTCACGATATTACTAAATCAGCTCAAGCGCTGAATATCACCCTGTGCGGTGGTCATACAGAAATCTCTCGCACAATCGATCGGCCAATTATTGTTGGACACATGCTCGGCGAAGTGGAAAAGGATAAGCTGGTGGTAAATGCCCATGCCTGTCCTGGAGACGATCTTTTGCTTACGAAGGGTATTGCCATAGAAGGAACGGCTATCATTGCGCGGGAGAAGGCTACGGCGATTAAAAAAAGATTTGGTGATCGATTCGTAAAAAGGGCGCAGGCATTTGTAGATAAACCAGGCTTAAGTATTGTGGCAGACGCCTTGTTAGCCAATAAAGTAGCCAGAATCCACGCAATGCACGATCCTACGGAAGGCGGGCTGGCCACGGGTATCTTGGAACTTACCAAGGTATCGGAAACAGGAGCAATTATTGACGCAGAAAAAATTCCGTGTTATGAAGAAACAGAACAGATTTGCAAATTTTTCAATATCCAGCCGCTCGGCCTCATCGCATCGGGGGCGCTGTTGATTGCACTTGATCCAAAAAATACAAAAGAAGTTATTGCCATCCTAACAGAGAATGGTATACTATGCACTCCGATAGGTAAACTTACCAAAAAAAGTGAAGGATTAAAACTCATTAAAAAAGGTAGGCTTGTAAAAATGCCGACATTCAGGGTTGATGAGATCACGAAGGTTTTATAAGGAGGAATCAATATGACCGATTACGGGCCAGGCAGAAGACCACAAGACATACGTTTTGAAGATATCCCATGGGGGTCGGTTAAAAAATTTATACCACCCTTATTGATTATCATTTTTGTCATTATTACTGGCTATACGGCATTTTACACGGTAAAGGCCAATGAGGAGGCGGTTGTCCTGAGGTTTGGGCGATACATGGAAACGGTTGGCCCTGGACTGCATACAAAGATTCCTTATGGCATTGATAAAGTGCTCAAGGGGGAGGTCAAGCGGATTTACAACGAAGAGTTCGGATTCAGGACAGAGCAGCGAGGCTCTTCCAGTATGATTGGTTATGAATATCCAGATGCAAGAGAAGAAAAATTGATGCTTACCGGTGACCTTAACTGCGCCGAGGTGCATTGGGTTATCCGATACAAAATAAAGGCACTAGAGGATTACTTTTTTAACGTAAGGAATGTCAGAGAAACCATTCGCGGCGTTTCACAGGCTGTCATGCGCACCCTGATTGGAGATCGTTCCATTGATGAGGTTTTGACTATTGGTAGAACTGATATCGAGCAAAAGTCTAAGGAAGATATTCAAAGGATTTTGGATGGCTATAAATGTGGTATTGACATCCAGACGGTGTTGCTCAAAGGAGTTGACCCGCCGCCGCCTGTGAAAGACGCCTTTAATGCTGTAAACCAGGCGATTCAAATCAGAGATAGAATTATCAATGATGCTGAAGGCCAAAAAAATAAGATCCTCCCCGCTGCAGAAGGGAAAAAGGAGCAGGTTATTAAAGAAGCAGAGGGATACCGAATCCGAAGGGTAAACGAAGCTACGGGAGATGTCAAGGCGTTCCTTG
>JAGWZR010000232.1 GCA_018968795.1 Planctomycetota bacterium
TTATCTTTTAATAGCGCTACGATATTATTTTGAACATCACGAGTCTCTCTGGCAATCTGGAAGGTATACCTCAGTTTTAAGTCTAAAGGCTGAAAGGCAATGTTCATGGCAAGAGCGGACGAATGACATCGACAAATTTATCCACACCAAATTTGATAGGATCAGTAGCTGGAAGCTTCGTTTCCTTCTCCACCTTCTGGATTTCTTGCAAAGCGTTACTGTCCGACATGCCAAAGCAGTTGAGCGAGACACCAAGCACCTTACAGGGATGCAAAGGCTGCGACAGCTTTTCATAAACTTCGATTAAGTAAGGAAGCGGTAAAACGGGGAAATTGGGAAAATGACGGAGTGTCTTCCGAGTGGGTTGATGGCACAAGATAAGACCCTGCGGGGCTGAACCATGCAAGAGACCCACTGTGACGCCGGAATATGCCGGATGC
This sequence comes from Planctomycetota bacterium, assembly GCA_018968795.1. Taxonomy (GTDB): domain Bacteria; phylum Planctomycetota; class Brocadiia; order Brocadiales; family Brocadiaceae; genus REEB58. The sequence goes on from JAGWZR010000232.1 coordinate 441, forward strand.
ACAACAGCGCCTTGTCCTTCAATACTTAAAAGTTGATATTGAGAACGGTCGAGCACAAGTTTTTCTGCCGCCCCGGAAATGAAATCGGAAATGACATGATCTACAGCAATTCCACTACCCTCGATCATAATTCCTGTCTGCCCTGTAGCCACAAAACAGGCGTTAATTCCGCGTTTTCTCGCTGTATTCGTAATTTCAATAGAAGTCACCATCTTGCCAATGTTACAATCTGATCCTACGGTAAGAATACGCAATGTTTTTGTCTCTTTTGCTTTTCCGGTACCAAGAGGAATATCTTCGGGCGGCTTGCGTACGTCCCAGATTTCCAGCTTGCGGTCATGCGCCAATTTACAAAATTCGCGGTCATCGCCTAAATGAATATGGAGGCCGCTGATAATATGGAGATTGTTTTGCAGGGCGTCTATAATGTGTTTACGCCATTCGACCGGCAATAAGCCGCCAGGAGGCGCAATACCAATAAGAAGGGCTGTGGGTTTTAGTTTTAATGTTTCTTCAATACTGCAGACAATGGGAATCCCTTTCCCAACTCCAATAATTGATTCAAGGGCTTCCCCTGCATTGACGCTATCTATGATTGCAACCACTTCTTCTTTGCGATAGCGAACGATACTAACAGCGGTCTTTGCGCCAAAGACGTCAAGCCTTCCTTCGGCTAAAATAACGAGCCTGCGTTTGGTCATAGGAAAAGCTACCTTCGCCGCCGCCTTCCTTTAATAATGGGCTTGCCGCGCCGCTTGCGTCGCTTTAATGGGGTGACAGAGGATTGTAATTTGGCAATATGGGTTGCATATTCCTCAGCGTTCATTAATTCATCAAGAAGATGATTTTCGGTTGATACAAACTTAATCAACCAACCATGATGGTAAGGATCTTCGCTTAAGATACCTAGATTTTCATACAAGCGTTCGTTTACTAACATTACATCGCCACTCAAGGGAGATGTAATATCAATTAGCATATCGAGGGATTCCACTTCTCCAAAAGAAATTCCTGAAAGGATTTCATCCCCTACCTTCGGCAAATCCAGGAATAGGAGTCTATCAAGTTTATCCATAATAAATCTTGTCAGACCAACAGTAATTGTTTTATTATCAACAAGAAACCATTCATGCGTAGGTGTATATTTTAAATGCCTTGGTATCATAAAATAATGCCTTATAAGAAATTATAACTTATAACTTCTTGAATGCTAACACAAGCCTTATAGATTGTCAAGATTATTTGATTTTAGTAAATTTTAGCTTTATGCAGCTTCTTAAAAATATAGACTTCCCATTTATAAATGATTTTTCTATACTATTTTGTTTATGCGTTTCCTTCGCACGCACTATAAATGTAATAGTTTGAATTTTTTCAGAGATTTTGCATTTCCATTTAAAATGGGTACTACTTCGAATAAAGGCGTATACTGCCTTATCATTAAAGTATTTCGAAAGTGTAATATAAAGATTGGGCACTTGGGAACTTTTGGTTTTCCCGTTGGTTTCTATGTTTATGTCGGCAGCGCACAAACTAATTTGGCACGCAGGATTGAAAGACATTTAAGAAAAGCAAAGGCGTTTCATTGGCATATAGATTATTTCCTCCAACATGGGCAAGTAATATGTGTCCATAAATATGCTGGCAAAAAAAATATGGAGTGTATATTAAGTCACAAAATCAGTAATATAAAAAATGCTATAATACCTGCAAAGGGATTCGGTTCGTCCGATTGTTCGTGTATTTCACATCTTTATTTTTTTCAGAATAACCCAGATGCCAAGGTGGCCAAGCTTAGGACAAAAATGCATCGCAAAGCAATAAATTCTCTAGAGAAATCAAGTAATCCTGCATCTATCTACCATATAGGAATTGTAAAAACTGTACACACAACATAATTTATGGTTAAATGTATCTCTTTAAATTCGACTCACGTGTTGGAAGAAAATCCAGGTATAGAAATATGATTACCGAAACACCCATGATGCGACAATATAACGAGATAAAAAGGCAACATAAAGATGCGCTGCTTTTTTTCCGCATGGGTGATTTTTATGAGTTATTTTTTGAGGATGCCAAGCTAGCTTCAAAGGTGTTAGGTATCACACTCACTTCCCGATCCAAAGGCGAAAGCGCGATACCGATGGCAGGCATGCCGCATCATGCGGCCGAATCTTATATCCGGAAGCTAATAAAGGCTGGACATAAGGTAGCCATTTGCGATCAATTACAAGACCCCGATGATGCCGAGGGGATTGTTGATCGGGGCGTTACCAGAATTATAACCCCCGGAACTGTTACCGAGGATACACTCCTTGAAGATAAAAGTAATAACTATTTAATGGCAATATTAGAGACAAAGACAGCATTAGGATTATCGTGGATCGACTTATCTACTGGTCGATTTGAAGTCGAGGACATTCAAAAGGAAAGACTCTTTGACGAATTTGCAAGGTTAAATCCATCGGAAATGTTGTTACCGGAAGAAACGATAAGGAACAATGTCTCCTTTACCGAGAAAATCCGTGCAGAATGCAACGCAATGATCACCTCCAGACCTGATTGGGAATTTTCTAAAGACACTGCTTATCAGATTCTTACAGAACACTTCGGAACAACGTCACTGGAAGGGTTCGGCTGTGAAGACGCGGGACCAGCCCTAGGCGCTGCGGGCGCAGTAATCCAATATCTAAAAGAGACGCAAAAGGCTTCGCTCAAACACATTCTTAAAATTCAAAAATATCAGTCGAATAATAGGGTGCTCATAGACAAGGCGACACAGCAGAGTCTGGAACTTATACAAACTATCAAAACTCATGAAAGGGACGGCTCCCTCCTGAGCGTATTAGACCAAACAAAGACGCCGATGGGCGCCAGATTACTTAGGGAATGGACTATTAGCCCTTTGAACATACCTACAGAAATTAAATATCGTCAATCTGGTATAAAAGAATTATTCGAAAAATCATCGTTAAGGCGAGAACTACGTGATATTTTAGGCAACATCTATGATATTGAACGAATATCGACAAAGATAAGTTGCGGTCGCGCCAACGCCCGTGAGCTTGTTACTTTAAAACAATCTCTTTCAAAATTACCTGCGCTCAAAGAAAAATTGTCATTTTGCATATCTGACATTTTGGTCTCATTAGAGCTACAAGTTGACATCCTTGAAGAAGTACGGACCTTATTAGGCACAGCTATCGTGTCGGATCCGCCTCCTACGATTAAGGAGGGAGGAATTATCAGCGAAGGCTATGATGCAACGCTTGATGAATTAAGGTACATTAGTAAAAACGGAAAGAGCTGGATTGCTAATTTCCAAGCAGAAGAGATCGCACGGACTGGCATTAATTCCCTGAAAGTGGGTTATAACAAAGTATTTGGGTACTATATTGAAGTTACTAACGTCCACAAAGACAATATTCCACAGTCCTATATTCGAAAGCAGACACTCAAAAACGCAGAGCGCTTTATTACCCCAGAACTCAAGGATTATGAGACAAAAGTGTTAACAGCCGACGAACGCGCAAAGAATTTGGAGTACGATCTTTTTGTTC
>JAGWZR010000233.1 GCA_018968795.1 Planctomycetota bacterium
GTTTCTCGAAAAAACGTTTTCCACTAACTGGGAATTTCTGGTGGAAATCAATACCCATGTCATCCAATACTTAATCAACGCGTTAGGAATTAATAAAAAAATAGTCTTGGCATCCAGCCTCTGGCTACGCGAAGGACCGACCGATAGGCTTATCGATATCTGTAAGCATGTTCAAGCTGACACGTACTTATCAGGAAAGGATGGCGCAAAATATATGAACCTTGACGCCTTTGCCCAGGCAAAAATTAAAGTTATATTTCAAGATTTTCGTCATCCCATATACCCGCAACTCTATGAGAAATTTGAACCATATATGTCCATTGTCGACCTTTTATTTAACCACAACCACAACAGTCTAAAGATTATCAGGAGCCAAAATAACCGATGAACGTATTGGCCATTGGAGCACATCCGGACGATATTGAATTTGGCTGCGGCGGCTCTCTCTATCTGTACACCCAAAGAGGGCATCAAGTATTCTTACTCATCTTGACAGAAGGGGAATCTGGCGGGATAGGTAGTGTTCGCAGGACAGAACAATTGAATGCTGCAAAGATACTCGGCGCGAAGGAGTCTTTCTTTGGTGATTACGTTGATACCCAAATCCCTGTTGATAAAATCCTCATTTCTAAAATAGAAGCTGTTTTGCAAAAGACAAAGCCAGATATGATATTTGTAAACTATCATGACGACACCCACCAGGATCATAGAAATCTTGCAATGGCTACTACATCTGCAACGCGATATGTTCGAAATGTGCTCTTCTATGAAGGACCAACCACACAAAATTTTATTCCTAATGTGTATGTTGATATTACTACTGCGCTAAACGAAAAACTGTCAGCCCTGAGCGCTCATACATCTCAAGTACCTAAAACAAACATTGAAGGACTTTCGATTCTCGAAATAGCAAAATCTGCTGCAAACTTCCGTGGTATTCAAGGCAGAGTAAGGTATGCTGAAGGTTTTGTCTCGGAACGTTTATTCCTCTTCCCGCCCCCCATTGACGGATTCTTTCCCATCATAAGGCAAAAGCGATTAAAAACTCACTGAAAAAGGTATTTTACAGCATGCATGTATGAAAAGTTAATAGCGATGATCCCCCATTCAAGACCAACTATCGAAGAAAGCGATGTTTTGGCTGTCTCTAATATCCTCCGGTCGGGAAATATTGCACAGCAGAATACTGTCAAAAAATTTGAGCAAGAACTAGCTCATTACATTGGTGTTAAGGGGGGTGTTGCAACTTCTTCAGGCACCGCAGCCCTCCATTTAGCCTTGCTCGCATTAGACATCACCAAAAAAGACACTGTCGCTATGCCTAGTTATGTATGCACGGCCGTCCTGAATGCTGTTAATTACGTTGGCGCTACTCCCCTCCTGATTGATATTGATCCTGACACGTTTAATCTGGATGTTGAAGATTTAAAAAGAAAATTGACGCCGCGCGTCAAGGCTGTTATCGTTCCACATACGTTCGGGCTTCCCGCCGATATTGAAGAAATCATGGCTATTGGTGTCCCGATTATTGAAGATTGCGCCCACTCCATAGGCGCTGCGTACAAAAACAAAATGGTTGGGTCGTTTGGTGATATTTCCATTTTTTCATTTTACGCCACCAAGATGATTACTACAAGCGAGGGCGGAATGGTTACATCAAACGCAGAGAAGTTTTTAGAAAAAATAAGAGACCTAAGGGATTACGATAACAAGGCAGATTATATTATACGATATAATTATAAAATGACCGACATCCAAGCCTCGCTGGGTCTTTCTCAACTAAAAAGATTAAATCAGTTTATCGAAATTCGCCGGGGCATTGCCCAAAAATACAATGCCGAACTTAAAAATCTCTGCTCCCTGCCAGTTAATTACCGTGGTGACAGCAGACACATATATTATCGTTATGTTATCAAGTTACACCGCAACGGAATAGAAAGCTTCTTGAAATTATCGAAAGAAAAAGGTATAAACTGCGAAAGGCCTATATTTAAACCCCTGCATCGGTATCTTAATCTACAGGGTTTTAACAATACCGACAGTGTTTGGGAAACGGCAGTATCAATTCCGATCTATCCAACGCTTCCGGAAGAAAACGTAAAGACGATTGTCGAATTTATTAAAAATGTGATTAACTAATATAAACGCACCAATGAAGAATACTCTAGGCAGTTTCCTAAATTTGATTTCAAAAACACTGGAAAAATTTTATGGAAGTTAAAAATGCATCTCTCATCTATTCGTTTGTTATTTTTCTTCTCTTTATCTTTCTCTTCATTCCGGGCATACAAGAAAGTTTTAGGTCCCATCAACTTCTCTGGCTCTACATCCTTTTGTTTTCCTATATAATTGCCAATATCACCACGCCAGTTGTAAAAATCATCGCAACGCACTTCAATATTGTTGACAAACCGGGCGGACGTAAGATCCATTCTAATGCCACCCCTCTCATGGGTGGAGTAGCCATTTATATTGCTTTTGCTTGCGCCATCATTCACAATGATGTTTATTCAGTGGAATTAAAAGGGATAGCCATCGCCTCGACAATTGTTTTTATCATGGGCCTCGTGGACGATATCAAATCACTTCCTGCGCTATTAAAACTAGCTGTCCAAATCGCGGCTACCTTCATTGCGATACGATACGGTGTCGTTGCGGATTTTTTGCCAAATACCTGGTGGGGTAAACTATTTGAAATGCTAGTCACCATGATTTGGGTAATAGGTATCACCAATTCTCTGAATTTTTTCGACGGCATGGACGGTCTGGCAACAGGATTAACAATCGTAAGCTCCTTCTTTATCGGACTCCTTGCCATTCAATCCGGACAAAATTACTTGATGTATCTTTCCATTGCGCTGCTGGGAAGCAGCTTAGGATTTCTTCCACATAATTTCAGATACAAGCAGTGCGCCGCTATTTTCCTTGGAGACGGCGGCAGTACTTTTATGGGATTCATGCTTGCAAACCTAACAGTTATGGGCGGATGGGGAGCTACGAAACCAGTTAAGGCGTACACCTTGCCTGTGCTTATCCTGGGAATACTCGTTTTTGACATGTCGTATACCACAATCACACGGCTCAAAAACAAACAGATATCCAGCCTCAGTGAGTATTTAAGTTTTACCGGCAGGGATCATCTGCATCATCGCCTGGAGATGTTAGGATTTACAAGAAAACAAATAGTCTTTTTTATCCTCTTAATTTCTGCTAGTTTTGGCTTGAGCGCTCTGGTATTAAGAAATGGGAATACCACTGATGCCTTACTCCTTTTGCTGCAGGCAACCCTGATCTGTGTGGTCATTGTAATCTTAATGATACGCAGAAATAATTCAAATAATCATGCGCAGTAAGGGCGATCAACTATCCACTCCTACCGGCGAAACACCTTTTTTATTTTACCACAATATTTACCAGTTTTTTTGGCACGATAATAGTATTGACAATTTTCTTGCCATCCAAGAGCGCCTTAATACGTTCGTCGCTCAACACGCGTATTTTCAATTCATCCTCCTTCACATCAACTGGCACTGATAAATGGCTTCTGACCTTGCTATTGATCTGTATAACGATCTCTGTCGCCTCTTCCTGAATGGCATCCCTGTCGTACGCAGGCCATGGTTGATGAAAGATGCTCGGTTTGTGACCCATAACTTCCCATAATTCCTCGCAGATATGAGGAATAAATGGAGCCACTAACAAAAGAACAGTCTCCATAGTGTAGCGGAAGACATTAAAATCAATCTCTTCCGCAGCATTATGCGGTATAACAACGTTAAATGTATCCACGTTATTCAGCAACTCCATCACGGAAGCAATAGCTGTATTAAAATGCCACGAAGTCTCCATATCTTCCGTAACTTTTTTAATCGTCTGATTCGTCTGACGGTAAAGAGTTTTCGCCTCGTTTGAAAGTTTTTGAATATTAATATCCGCACGCCGCACCTTGTTATATGCCTCTTCATAATCGGTAATCT
>JAGWZR010000234.1 GCA_018968795.1 Planctomycetota bacterium
TCGAAAAGGAATTTTTGATAGTGCTGCAACGCTGTATACTCTGTAGCCTGAATGAAATTCGGAAAAATTTGTTCCTAGTAAGAAATTTTGGATTTTTGTTAGAATTTTATTCCCTATGTACTTGTATAAAGGCATGCCGCCTTTTAGCGCGGCCCCTTTTGCTAACATCCGTGAACCCATTACTACGTCTGCCGAATTATCGAGTAAAGGTTTAATTAATACAGGTATATATTCGGGGGCATATTGACCGTCGCCGTGAAGTAATACTACAATATCAAACTTGTTTTTTATAGCATACGAATAACCGAGTTTCTGATTCCCTCCGTATCCTTGATTTTCATCATTATATAAAATTGTTATTGGGTATTTTTTACTTTCAGAATATTTAACTCCTATTTCAAAGGTTTTATCCTTAGAGGAATCGTCGATAACTAAAATCTCGGTATCGTAATCAAAAACTTCTTTGGGAATTCTGTTTAAAACTTTTTCAAGCGTTGTCTGCGCTTCATAGGCAACAATAAAAATAAGTATCTTCGTCCTTTTTTCCATATTCTCGATCTTCAAATATTTCGAGTAAGGTTATATTATTCAAAAGATAATTTTTCACCGATTTAAATTTTATGACAAAGGGATCATATAATTTGCAATTTTCTAGTGGACAAGGTAGACGAATACAATGGATGTGATGACCCACAAAGTTACATTGATAATTATGGGTGCGTCTGTAAAAATAACCTCTGAGGGATCACCTCCCTCTTTTTTTTGGTGTACCAGATAAAGATACCTAAAAATGCCATACAATACAAACGGAATTGTGTAAATGAGTTTCGATGTGCCAAGTTTTTCTATCGTATCTTTCGACATGGTATATAATGCGTAGCAAATTAAGGTCGATGCTGTAACGACCGCTATCATCTGATCTAAAAAGTAAGGACTATAATGTTCGAGTACCTTTCTATGGCTTGTAGCATCAGCTTCCAATAGGATGAGTTCGTGTCTTCTTTTACTAAAACCTAGAAATAGCGACAAAAGTATTGCACATAGAATCAGCCAGTGTGATGCGACCACAGAGATAATGACTGCGCCGCCCATGACCCTTAACACAAATCCTGCAGCAATAGTGATAACATCAATGATTACAATATTTTTCAAATATACGCTGTACCCTAGATTGCATAAAAAAAAGGCAAGGACAATGATTCCAAAAAATTTGTTCATGTAAAAAGCAAGAAAGATGCCGACAAAGCAAGTAATGGCAATTGCTGTCATCGCCGTAGTTTTTTTTATCTTTCCAGCAGCGAGCGGTCTCTGGGATTTGCTCGGATGTAGTTTGTCTTTTTCCAGGTCAAGGAGATCGTTAATCAGATATGAACAACCCGTGATCATGCAAAAAATTATAAGTCCGATAAAAGCATTGAGGTCTTTTGATAGGTCGAATATGTTTTTTGAAAACACCAAGGCGGCAAACACCAGAAAGTTTTTTATCCACTGTTTGGGTCTCATGGATAAAAATACATATTTCAGCGTGCTTAGGTGATCTCGTTGAAATCTTTGTTGAGTGATGTTTGTCATTGTAGCTTAAAAAGACGAAACTGTGGTTTTGGCCGATAGCCTATTTGTACAAGCAATTTTATTTGCTGGAAAATGCAGAGAAAAGGATTTTTTATGTTTTGCTTTTCACGTATTGTGCCATTGTCAATTACTGTTTGTAATACTTCATTGCCTCAGGAATTTCGCTGCGAATATCTTCAATTCTTTTTTCGGGCGCTGGATGGGTAGATAAAAATTCAGGCGGCCTTGTTACTGCCAGATTATTCATTCTTTGCCAAAAGGGGATGGCTATTCGAGGGTCGTAGCCTGCTTTTGCCATAAGAATAAGACCGATATGGTCAGCTTCAAGTTCTTGATTGCGGCTATAGGGCAGAAGAATACCAACATTTGTGCCGAGTCCGTAAGCCTGCATAAATACTCGTCTGGCTTGCTCCGGTTGTCGTGTTAGCGCTGTAGATAAAGTGGTTTCACCTAATTGTGCCAATAAAAGCTGACTCATCCTTTCGCCACCATGATTGGCGAGGGCGTGCGCTACCTCATGTCCCAATATAACGGCTAAACCGTTATCATCCTGAGCAACTGGAAGTATGCCGGTATACACTGCTATTTTCCCGCCGGGCATGCAAAAGGCATTTATAGTTTTGTCGTCTTTAATAAGGTTAAATTCCCAATGATAATTCTGTATTTCGCTTTCCATTCTGTTTTCGCGCATGAACTGCTCGGTTGCTGACGCTATTTTCTTGCCCACGGTTACAACCATTTGTGTCTGTTGTGTGTCTTCTGAAAGCTTTGATTCTGAAATCAGCTTGCGATAATTATCTTCACTTAGGGTGACAAGCTCCCACCGCGGTATTAAAGAAAGTTGTCTTCTGCCAGTTATCGGTACGGTTGAGCAACTGGCTAAAAATATCATTGCAATAGGCAATAGCTTGAATTTGGATTTGTGCATAGTAACCCTCTTTAAAAAAAGAATTCGGTCAGCAAAAGTATATAGTTGTTATCCGTATTTGGAATCAACAATAACTTTCTTATACTTGCATAAAACTGATATAGGTGTTTTCCCCTTATCTGGGCTAGTATTGATATGCGTAAAAAAGTAATAACAAAATGCAATTCTAGTAGAAGAAGAATTTAATTCAAGAATAAATAATACGGAAGAATGAACAAAAAAGCGGATATTTGAAGGCTCGTTTTAGAAAACGAGATTATCGGTAGGTGAGATGGTGAATTGGTAGCGGGGGGAGGATTTGAACCTCCGACCTTCGGGTTATGAGCCCGACGAGCTACCGGACTGCTCTACCCCGCGTTATTGTATGAATTTTGCATGCCTGCATATTCATACACAAGCACGCATCTTGGCTATCAGTATATCAGTGCAAACTTAACTGTCAAGGATAAAAAAGCTTTCATTTTTTTCTGTCTTTTCTGATACAATAATTTAAATGTTCAAATTGGAAATCATCGAGAAATGGTAAATAAGTTTCAAAGTATCTCAAATAATGAAGGCGGATAAGATGAAGATATTAATTGTTGGAAGCGGCGGTAGAGAACATGCGCTTGCATGGAAGATTGCCCAATCACCTATGGTTAAAAAACTATTCTGTGCGCCAGGCAATCCTGGTATCGCAAAGGTTGCTAAGTGCGTGGATATTAAGACCGGAAATATAGATGAGCTTTATAACTTTGCGCTGAAACAGAAAATCGATTTAACCGTCGTGGGCCCTGAAGATGCCCTGGCAGCCGGCATCGTTGATAAATTTCGGGATGGGCGGCTAGGCATATTTGGGCCCAGCAAACGAGCTTCGATTATTGAGGGAAGCAAGGTCTTTGCAAAGACCCTTATGAGAAAACATGGCATTCCCACAGCAGATTTTAAGGTTTTTGAGGATGTAAAACAGGCAAAAAAACATGCGGCAACATGCGAATTCCCCTTGGTTATTAAGGCCGATGGACTGGCCAAAGGGAAGGGGGTATTTGTTTGTAAGACTTTGGACGATGCCAATAAGCACCTAGACGATATCATGAAGGAAAAAATTTTCGGAGAGGCAGGGAATAAGGTAATTATCGAAGAGTTTCTTTCAGGAGAAGAGGTTTCAATTCTTGCGGTTACAGATGGGAAGACGATTGTTCCACTTTCGTCTGCACAAGATCATAAAGCGGTTTACGACGGTGACAAGGGGCCAAATACTGGCGGTATGGGAGCCTACTCTCCTGTGCCTTTGGTTACGGACGAGTTACAGTTTTCTATAGAGGAAAATATCCTCGTGCCTGTTGTTCATGCTATGAAGAAGGAAAATCGACCGTATCGCGGCGTCATTTACGCCGGGCTGATGATTACCAGCAGCGGCACAAAGGTTCTTGAGTTTAATGCCAGATTTGGCGACCCGGAGACACAAGTTCTTCTCATG
>JAGWZR010000235.1 GCA_018968795.1 Planctomycetota bacterium
TCTTTATCAAAAAGATTATTGATGTTGGCATTATAAACAGTATCGGACTCGGTTCAGACATTTTATTCAATAAAGTAGTATAAAATCCTATATGACGGCTACAAAACCTGCAAATACAACCTCCCAGTCTATATTAAATCAGTCAGTTCAATACTTAAAAGGTGTGGGACCAAAACGAAGTGAAATTTTTGAGAAGCTAGGGATACATACAATTCGCGACATGTTATATTATTTCCCCCGTGAATACAAAGACCTTACTAAAATACAAAAAATCTCAGAAGCAAAGATAGGCACAGAGATCAGCGTTCAAGGCAAGGTGCTGGGCATCAATACCAGAATATCGAGGAACAGAAAACACATACTCGAAGTCTTTGTTGGCGACGAGACAGGCGCAGTTGCGGCGACTTGGTTCAATCAGCCTTTTCTTATAAGTAAATTCCACGTCGGCGATAATATATATTTACATGGGAAAGTAGGGGTGTACAAATATCTCCAATTATTGAGTCCTGAATACGAAATTGTTCCGGATGAAGAGGTCAAAAAAGAAGGGAGTATTGTTCCTATTTACCCACTTACCGAACATATCAGCCAGACACACTTTAGAAAGATCATGAAAGAGGCAGTTCATCATTTTACAGACCACATTGAAGAACTATTACCCCAGGAAATTCTGGTAAAAAATCAATTGTTACTTCTTAATAGGGCTATACGAGAAATCCATTTCCCCGAAACGTTTGATACGCTGAAAAGGGCAAAGACACGGCTCGTGTACGACGAATTGCTTATCCTTGAAATAGCTATGGCGCTTAGAAGGAGCGGCATTAAAGAAGAAATGGGAATTTCGTTTAAGGTTGGACCCAATGTAGACGCTCACATTCGAAACCTTATTCCTTTCACTTTGACGAATGCGCAGGAACGGCTAATTAATGAAATTAAGAAAGACATGCAGAATAATAAACCGATGAACCGATTACTACAGGGCGATGTTGGCTCAGGCAAGACGGTTGTGGCAATTTACGCCATTCTTGCCGCTATTGCCAATGGCTATCAGGCTACCTTCATGGCGCCCACGGAAATATTGTCCGAGCAACATTTCCAGACTATTCAGAAATATTTACAACACTCACACGTTCGAATGCAATTATTGACGGGAAGCACAAATTCAAAATATAAAAAGGATGCCCTCGAACAGATTAGAAATGGGCAAATTGACTTGGTTATTGGGACACACGCTCTCATTGAGGAAACCGTCCAGTTCAAGAAATTAGGTCTTGTAGTAATAGACGAGCAGCACAAATTCGGTGTAATACAGCGTCTAAAATTGAAGGAAAAAGGCTATTGTCCCGATGTGCTTATCATGACGGCAACCCCTATTCCCCGTACCCTTTCTCTCACGTTGTTTGGAGATTTGGACATTTCAATACTAGATGAAATGCCGCCCGGACGTACACCCATCAAGACCTTTTGGATACCTAAAGACAAGGAAAAGGAGGCGTATAACTTCATCCATGGTGAAATTGCTAAAGGGGGGCAAGTTTTTATCGTATACCCCCTTGTTGAAGAATCGAAGGCACTTGATCTAAAATCGGCAGTTACAGAAGCAAGGAAATTACAAAGCGATGTATTCCCCACACTCAAAATAGGCTTGCTTCATGGGCAAATGAAGAGTGCGGAAAAGGACAAAATTATGACAAATTTTAAAGAAAAGAGGTATGATATATTGGTTTCGACTGTGATACTTGAGGTAGGGATTGACGTACCAAATGCAACAGTAATGGTTATAGAACATGCTGAACGATTTGGACTTGCTCAACTCCACCAACTCCGTGGACGCATTGGCAGGGGAAGCGAGCAGTCATATTGCCTGCTTTTTGGGAACCCAAAGACAAATGAGGCGCGCGAAAGGCTGAGGATTATGACCAAAACCTGCGATGGATTCAAAATTGCAGAAATGGATTTTAAACTGAGAGGGCCGGGCGAATTCTTCGGTACACGACAACACGGACTTCCTGAACTAAGGATTAGTGATCTCATCAAGGATTTTCCCATACTCAAACAAGCCCGTAGTGATGCCTTTGGAATCGTTTCCAAAGACCCGCGCCTAACGTTAGAAACACATCAGAAAATCAGGCAAAAGGTCATGGAAACTTTTAAGGATAAACTGGAACTTATTAGTATAGGATAACACGTTCTTTTTTTGTCTCATCAAAACCCCTTGAGATTCCCTCTTTTGAGGCATTTGTTAACAACAAAGTTTGACCCTCTTGTCTCCTTGCTGTAAGACATGAGAAAGGAAAAAGACAGTTTGCAAACTGAAAACATCTTCAGCCCAAAAAGCGTCCTGTGGCACTCGTTCATGTCCATCTGGTGGTTATGTTTTATTTTATTCTCGTCTAATTCATCGCCCATGCTTGGATAAACTAGTCGTTTCCCAATAAAGTTTCTTAGTATTTTTCTTAATTGCATAAGGCTTTTCTTATTGACTCCCCATCTTCGGCCTGTTGAATCTTCTGCATATATTTCTGCAATATTTTGAATATTATGTGCTATGTAAGGAGATTCTAGTTGAATATTTGCATGAAGATTAATTGTTTTTGGAAGATCAAAGTCTTGCGTAGAAAGCTTAATAAGATCTTTATGATATTCTCTTGTTAGTATTCTCACGATTGTTATTAAAGGCTCGCTATCATTTTTTATTATGATATATATTTTGGGATCTTCTGAACGTCTTCCTTCAGTAGCTAAATCGACAAAGACTCTTTTTTTCTTTTTATATAAAAACAACCAAATTGTAAAAATTGCAACAACTGCTGTCCAATCTATCCTTATATTTCCCAATATTTCCCATAATTTAATTAACATAACATATATTATACCGCCTAATTGCGGTGATAAATTACAGACATTATTGATTTCCGTGTCGTAAATGTAGATAATTCGATTTGTTTTGTCAATGATATTTTGATGTAGGAGAATTTCAAAGTTGCCCACGAAAAAACGCGAAAATAGCGAAATTTAACTTTTGGGTCTTTTGGTGTGTTTCGTGGGTAATTTGTTGCAGCTTAAGGCAGCCTAATTTAGACAGCGATACCGTGGGTAATCGCCGGTGAAATTGAAAACATAAAATGTGGGGTTTAAGTTGCAAACTTGAACCCGCAAAGGGCTGTTTGCAATATTCACGGAACTATTGGGTTTCGTGCCTCAACCCAACCTACCGAACTGCGATTACTTTCCAATTTTTAATAACAACCCACAATCAGGACATTCTTTCGTACCGGGGCTTACACAATAACCACACGCGGGGCATTTCCCCTCTGATTCCCATTCCTGGGAGGTTTTGATTTCAGGATGCTTTTGTATATGGTATTCCTCAATGCAATCGTGCGCGGTACGCGCATCGGTCTTTGTGGTCAAAAGGAGATACCGGCAGCCGCACTTTCCCGTACTGCAGCCCGGAGCCAATATAATTTTGGAAGGAATGCCGTTTCTCGAAAGTAAATCCGATAACTCCCGGATGCCTTCTTTCGCTTCTTCACAAATAGCAACCCATTCGCCGTTAAGATGCGGGGCAACGTCCGGTTTGTTTTCATTCTTTTTTTCGATCTCTTCCGGCATTTTCAGAGGGACGCCGCAGTCGGCGCATGTTGTGATATGCGCATAATATTCTGATCCGCATTCCTGGCACAGTTTCATTGCTTGTTCCTAAATTCCGTTTGGGAACACACTTGTCCGTGAAACTCTGTTTCACACAAAGCAGGAGCTTTTCAGGAAATCGCCTCCCCAAAAGGAGTTTGTTAACGAGATAACTTACACACCCCTTTATCCTCTCTTTTTAGAGGGGAATTATACAAGATTGAGATTCTGGTACGTTAAATTACAGTTATCCACCGCCGGCTATAGCAGGCACTATGGAAATATGGTCTCCATCTTTTACCGG
>JAGWZR010000236.1 GCA_018968795.1 Planctomycetota bacterium
AATATATTCAGGGTCAAGACACTCGTCCTTTGCAACCTGTTCCATCTCTTGTGTAATTACATTTTTTCTAGCCTGTTGTAACTGTGTCATATTTTCCTCGATCCCTCGTGTGTCCCCTTTCAGCTAACGCACAAAGCCGTGCCACTTCGCTGTCCGTCAACTTCCGATATTTACCGATTTTCAAGGTCGGATCGTATAAATTGCCAATTTTTATTCTTCGCAGGATACGCACCTTGTACCCACATTCATTGAGCATACGGCGGATCTCTCTGTTTTTGCCTTCCTTCAACACCATCTCATATCTGCTCTTTTGCCTCCCCCTCCGCACATGCTGAACCTTTACAGGCAGTGTCTTGCCAAAGGAAAGCCAAACACCAGATTCCAAAGCCTTAATCGCCATATCTGTCAAGTATCCATCTACCTCTACAAAATATGTCTTCCTGACTTCATATTTTGGATGAGACAATTTGTTTGCAAGGTCGCCATCGTTAGTTAAAATAATCAGTCCCTCGCTCTCCTTGTCCAGCCTTCCGATAGTGTATATCCTTTGAGTTACATTTTCTATAATATCAACTACCTTCAGCCGATCTAGCTCGTCACGGTTTGTGCACACATAGCCCTTCGGTTTATTGAGTAAATAATAGATTTTGCGCTGCTTCCGTATCGGCATGCCATCGCAACAAATCTTGGATTTATCGGCATCAACGGTCGTACCCAGGGCTGAGACTCGCTTCCCATCTACGGATACCCTTCCGGCAGCAATGATTCTTTCGCACTCCCGGCGTGAACCGAGTCCTGCCTCTGCCAGTATTTTTTGCAAACGCTCTAACATAACATTTACCTAAATCAGCCACTCATGAACACGAATCAATACTAAGAACTTATCCGTAATTAATTTCCCCCCTTTTTCAAAGGGGGACTTTCATGGAATAGTTAATTACGGATATATTCTAAATTTTATTCTATTTTTTTGTAAAAAGGAGAAAGGGAGAAAAAAAGACGCCTTGACTAATAAATCGCGAGCGCCTATGAATAATGAATGTATTTGTTTCTTCTCCGTTTCTCCAGTTTCTCCCTTTTCCCTTAATCTTTTCGCACTTATTCGTGTAAATTCGTGGCTAAATAATTAATCCAAGCCAACCCCTACTTTTTCACTTTCTTTTTCGCATCCCGCAACATCTCCTGTGCCTGCTTTCGGGTAATATCCGTTTTCCCACTACCCCTGATCATATCGGCAATTTCTTCAAGCCGAGCCTCGCCAGATAAACTTTCAATAGTAGAATACGTCTTTCCATTTTTCACTACCTTATTCACCTTCCACTGCTCATCCGCATAGCTGGCAATTTGAGGAAGATGGGTAATGCAGATTACTTGGTGCGACCTTGCGATACTTCCCAGCTTTTCACCGATTACCTCCCCCATCCTGCCTCCGATATTGGCATCGATCTCGTCAAAAACCAGCACAGGCGTTTTATCTACTTTGGCCAGTTGATGCTTCAGGGCAAGCATAATCCTCGATATTTCTCCTCCAGAGGCGATCTTCCTGAGTGGCTTCAAGTCCTCGCCGGGATTGGGCGATATCAAAAAATCAACTTGATCAAAACCATGACTATTCGCACTTAAAACTTCTCGATCTCCGTTGTTTTGTAAAGAGGGCGATGTGATTTGAACACGAAAGCGACCATGAGGAATCCCTAGGTCACGCAACTCCTCATTTATCAGAGGAGACAGCTTGTCGGCTGTTGAAAGGCGTCTCTGGGTTAATTCACGGCCATTACGATGCAACAGCTTCGATAACTCCCGCAACTCTTCATCCATCTGTTCAGCCGTTGTCCCCTCACCAGAAAGCTGCTTCAATTTTGATTCTCCTTCATTGCGATACGAAAGAATCTCTTCTATCGTATTTCCATATTTTGACTTTAACTTTCGAATCGTGTTTAAACGCTCTTCAATATATTCCAACCTTTGAGGGTCGTAATTGAATCCGTCTCTATATTTGCCTATAGAAAAGGCGGCATCTTCTATTTGATACAGCGATTGATTACAGTTATCCAATATTTTTTGCAGCGATTCATCAAGCTTTGCAACCGATTGCAATTCACGAACAACGGACTTTAATCTTTCAACAACAGCGTCGGAAGACTCGTAGAGATGCGAATAACAGGAAACAATAGTACCGTATATTTTTTCCGCATTCCCTAAGATATTCCTCTCTTTTTCCAGTTCTTCTGCTTCTCCTAACTTGAGTTGTGCCTTATCGATCTCATCGACTTGAAAGGCATATAAATCTATCTTTTGTCTTCGTTCATTTTGATTGTTTTTCAGTTCTTCCCGCAACCTAGCCTTTTCTGTTACTTGTCGATAGACCTCAGAGAAATCTTCCCGCAACGATGAGATGCCTCCAAAATCATCAAGGATGTAAAGCTGGTTGATTCCGGATAACAGGGCCTCATGCTCGTGTTGGCCATGGATATTAACTAATGATTCTCCAACTTCCTTGAGTGTAGATACCGTAATTGGAATATCATTCAACCGGCATCTGCTGCGACCGTTCGTATCTATACTTCTTTGAATCAACAGTTCTTCCTCAACTTCACCGTTATCCAACGCCTTTTTAATCAGCTTTAAAAGATTTCTATCCTTGATATAAAATTTACCAATTACCGTAGCCTCGTCTTTGCCACCCCGAACGACATCGGAGGTAACACGCCCGCCGAGGATGAAATTGAGAGCGCCGATTACCAACGATTTTCCTACCCCCGTTGCCCCGCTAAATACATTCAATCCTTCACAGAGTTTGATCGTGATTTTATCAATCAGTGCGAAATTAGTTATGTATAGCTCCTGCAGCATGGTTGATTTGCCAATTTCTGCAAAAAAATAAAACAGTTCCCTTCACCGCAAAGGCGCAAAGAAGGAAAGCAGAGGTTAGAATATATCCGTAATTAACTATTCCATAAAAGTCCCCCTTTGAAAAAGGGGGGAAATTAATTACGAATAAGTTCTAAGAAGTTGGGAAGCTAAGAAAATCTCAACCTCCCAGCTTCTTTCTCGTAGCGTTTCTGTGGTAAATTATTACTTCTTATTGGATTTTAGAGCCGGGTTTTATATCCTTCTCCGTCGTGAGGATTGCCAATTGATCCCCGTCTTTTGCTGCCAGCAGCATCCCTTGGCTTTCAACGCCCCGGAGGGTTGCAGGAGACAGATTGTTTACAATAACAATCTGTCTCCCGATAAGTTCTTCTGGTTTGTAATAATTTCTAATCCCCGCAACAATCTGCCTGCCTTCCAAACCGTCTCCCGCATCAATTTTCAATATGAGTAATTTATCCGCGTTTGGATGCGGCTCGGCATGTAGTACCTTAGCCACCCGCAGGTCTATCTTCAAAAAATCCTCAATCGAGATCATGTAAAAAATCCTTTTTCTAACTTACCTTTGTAAATTTAATTGAACAACTCATAACCCGAACGAGTCGGAATCCGTAGCGTTGCCATTTATGCAACAACCCGGCCGACCATAAAGGTCAGCGCTACATAAAAACTTTCTCATCAAATATAACTGTTTTTAAAATTTGTGTCAACGAATTAAACCTTGTGTATGGGCTTTGTCCAGGAAATACAAAGAGATTAATGTGATGATATGGAAGAAGGACTTAAAGTAAAATGCAAAATCATAAGGCAGGATATACTAATAAATCGTAAATCTTTTAATTCTGACTTTTTGTTTGTTTTATTTCCTGCTCAACAGCCACATAATTAATGAAAGGATGATGCTGATAACGATGCTGGTTGTGATGGGAAAGTAAAAACTAAAGTTTTTCTTTTGAATGGCGATATCGCCGGGAAGCCTTCCAACAAAAGGTATCTTCCCGCCGAGCATAAACAGCCCGCCTACGACAATCATAATAATACCAATG
>JAGWZR010000237.1 GCA_018968795.1 Planctomycetota bacterium
ATACCAGAAAAAAAGAAGATGCCCCCAATGCCGCCAGGGGGGGGGGGATACGGTGGATACGGAGATATGTACTAATAATTTCCCAATATAGTCGAATATTGCAATTTCTTAAAAACCCCGCATGTGCTGCGGGGTTTTTTATTGAATCTCCAATACGGTGGGTGTGGGTGATTGACGGTACTAATCTCTATTTTTTAGGGAAATATAAACCCTTGCACTCAAAATTAAAAAGTGTTATATTGACCCCCACTACGTAAGAGGTGAATATTCTGAAATGTTAATAAATGAAAATATTATTAACTATAAAGCCGACGCAATGCAGAACAAACTAGAGAAGCTCTTCTCGGAATTCTTTGCCTTTAACAAAAATATTTCTATAAACTCATCGACTCCCTGGCAGCCCCCCACCGACGTATACGAAACCCCTAATGAAGTGGTAGTAAAGATGTCCATATCGGGAACTAAATCAGAGGATATTAATATTGCCTTTTTAGACGGAATCCTCACTATCAGCGGATGTAGAACCGATACCTCGCTGCACGAAAAAACCTGTTTTTATCAGGTGGAAATCCGTTATGGGCAGTTTGAAAGGAATTTAGCCATTCCCATACCCATTGATACGGACAACATACGTGCCACCTACAAGGATGGTTTTCTGCAAGTCGTCTTGCCCAAGGCGAAGCAACAAGTATCCCAGAAGTTTCTAATAAAAATTAATTTCCACCAATAAGCCTCAGCAAAATGGCACAAAATTATATGACGGATAGCAAAGATCAAAATCCATCAGAGATTAAAAGCCCACCTGCACTGGAGTCCTTCATAGGAGATGAGGGCAAAACAGAAAGGCTGAGAACACCAAAAGAAATGCCCGTTCTTCCAATAAAGGACACGGTAGTCTTTCCCACTATGGTAGCCGCCTTAACTGTTTTTACGGAAAGAGACCTCAAGCTCTTGAATCAAGTCCTAGCTGGTAACCGATTCCTCGCACTTGCGGCGCAAAAGGGTAAAGATCTCAAGATTGCAAAACAATCAGATCTATATGATCACGCCACGGCAGCTGTAGTGCTCCAGATGCTTCGTATGCCGGACAACTCTGCAAAGATGTTGGTACAGGGCATTAGCAGAATCAAGATTGGTGAATACACCCAAACAGATCCTTATTTTAAGGCCAAGGTAACTGTTCTTGAAGACATACTTGAAAACGATATGGAGACAGAGGCCCTTGCGAGAAATGCGGCAGACCAGTTTATCCGTATGATATCTTTGGCGCCGTCCTTGCCTGAGGAATTAAAAATAGCAATCGTCAACATTGACAGCCCAAGCCGTCTGGCAGATATGATTGCGTCCCACCTGAACGTCAGCACTGCAGATAAACAACAAGTGCTTGAAGCTATCAACGTAAAAGCTCGATTACAGAAGGTAACCGCCTTAATCAATAGCGAAATGGAAGTTTTGGAGATGGCCACAAAGATACAGTCGCAGGTAAGAAGTGAGATGGAAAAGGGGCAAAGAGAATATTACCTGAGACAGCAACTTAAGGCAATCCAGGAAGAATTGGGCGAGGGAGATGAGCGCGCAATCGAGATTAAAGAATTAACCAAGAAAATCGAGGATGCCAAGATGCCACCCGAAGCCAAAAAAGAGGCCGAACGTGAATTGAATCGGCTCTCTAAAATGTCTCCCGCTTCTGCGGAATATACCGTTTCCAGGACATACCTCGATCTGATGGTCTCTCTTCCATGGTCAATCAGCACAATGGATAATCTGGACATTCAAGCAGCCCGCAAGGTACTGGACGAAGATCATTATGACTTAGAAAAAGTCAAAGAGAGGATATTAGAATATCTCGCCGTTCGCAAATTAAAACAGGATATGAAGGGGCCTATTTTGTGTTTTGTAGGTCCACCCGGCACGGGAAAGACATCAGTAGGCATGTCCATTGCGCGCGCCATTGGACGAAAGTTCGTACGTATATCACTTGGAGGCGTACGAGATGAGGCAGAGATTCGCGGTCACAGGCGCACTTATGTCGGCGCATTGCCAGGGCGCATTATCCAGGGTCTGCAAAAGGCAGGTTCCAACAACCCCGTATTTATGCTGGATGAGATTGATAAACTGGGCGCTGATTTTCGGGGTGACCCTTCGGCGGCGCTGCTCGAGGTTTTAGACCCTGAACAAAATCATGCCTTCTCGGATCATTATCTTGACGTATCGTTTGATCTTTCCAACGTGATGTTTATTACCACAGCAAATATATTAGACCCTGTTCCTCCAGCGCTCAAGGATCGAATGGAAGTGCTTGAACTCCCGGGATACACGGCAGAGGAAAAATTGTTTATAGTGAAACAGTTTACCATGCCTAAGCAATTAAAGGAACACGGACTAACGGTGGAGCAAATTACCTTTGAAGATGATGCCATAAAGGCTATCATCGCTGATTATACACGGGAGGCGGGCATCAGAAATCTGGAGCGAGAAATTGCAACCATTTGTAGAAAGACCGCGAAAGATATCGCCTCTGGCGAAAAAAAGTCTGTAAAGATAACAGCGGATCAATTAAACCAGCTTCTTGGCCCCATAAAATTCTTCTCTGAGGTTGCGGAACGAACTACCGAGGCTGGCGTAGCCACAGGTCTTGCGTGGACGCCTGCCGGCGGCGACATCCTCTTCATTGAAGCCACAAGCATGCCGGGTACGGGAAAACTTACGTTGACAGGGCAGTTGGGTGACGTGATGAAAGAATCCGCCAAGGCAGCAATGAGCTATATTCGGGCAAAGGTAACAAAACTGGGAATTACCTTCAAGGATTTTAATAAATATGATTTTCATATTCACATCCCCGCTGGCGCTATCCCCAAGGATGGTCCCTCTGCCGGTGTAACGATGGCTATGGCGCTTATCTCGCTGTTGAAGGAAATACCGATTCTTTCGCATGTGGCCATGACAGGCGAAATCACGTTGCGCGGGCGGATTCTGCCTGTCGGCGGTATCAAAGAAAAGGTCTTGGCTGCTAAACGGGCGGGTATTACCACCATTATCCTGCCAAGACGAAATGAAAAGGACTTGGTCGAAGTGCCTGAAAATGCTAGGAAAGAGATGAACTTTGTATTTGTAGAAAAGGTAGACGAGATGTTGCCCATCGTTTTTGGAGCAAAGGAACCCGGAAAGAAAAAGATTTTTAGTAAGACCTAGTTTACCCACAATGCGTAAACGAATGGGTTATCTGCTCATTGTGGGCAGGGAAAGGGTAAGTAATATTAATGGCAGGAATTAAATTTGTTACAGATGAAAAAGGGCAGAAAGTTGCGGTGCAAATTGACCTAAAAAAACTAGGCGACCTTTGGGAAGATTTTTACGATAATTTAATTGCAAAGCAGAGAATTGACGAACCGAGGGAATCTCTTGATTCGGTAAAAGCAATTTTAAGGAAAAAAGGAAGGCTGCATGCCTGATTATACGACAACTTTCGCTCGCTCCGCCCGTAAGGAACTTGGAAAATAGGGACAGAGACCATTAATATGGATTTGCCCGCAACGGCAGATAACATGCTAAAATAGTCAAAAGAGGTAACATTGAAAAAGATAAAGTATTACCTTGATACAACAATTTTTAATTTTGTATTTGCAGAAGGCGATACTGAAAAAAAGGACATCACCGTAAAGTTATTTAAAGACCTGCCTTCAATATCCAACGGCATCTATATTTCAGATGAAGTAATTAGAGAAATTAACAGAGCGCCTGAACCACGGAAATCCCAATTGATAGGACAATTGGAGGAAACTAATCCTTTGTTGCTTGAAGTAGATATAGAGGCTGAAGAGTTGGCTGCGCGTTATGTTAAAGAAGGAATCATTCCTGAACGATATAGAAGTGATGCAGTACATATTGCTATCGCTG
>JAGWZR010000238.1 GCA_018968795.1 Planctomycetota bacterium
GAGCAACCACGTGGACATGAAAAGCATCCCTGACAAGACGTAGATGTCGATCGTGGCTTCCATACAAGATGGATGCCTCTGCGTCATTTTCTAGGACAATAGTATTTTGATACACTAAGGGTTCTTGAAGATATTCCTTGTTAATATCTCTTTGGATTTTAACTTTTTGATTCATAATTTACCTTAAAACTTTTCGCTTGTACAACTACTGATATTACTTGTCAAAGTCCAAACCGCTTTCTTATAGCAACTTCACCTAAACCAGCTTAAACAATAATAGAAAATAATACGCAACTGGCATACTAATCAATAAGCAATCAATGATATCGAGTATTCCACCAAAAGCAGGCACTAAACTACTTGAATCTTTCACGCTGGCATCCCTTTTCAAAAGCGATTCCGCCAAGTCGCCCAACATGGCAGAAAAACCCACGCTCAGTCCAAATAAGATTGACCATGGTAAACTTATCACCCTTGTTTGAGGAATTAAATTAAATACTACAGAAATCAAGACACTGCACAGGAGGGAGAAGCAGGCGCCCTCTATCGTCTTATTGGGGCTTATAACCTTTGTTAGTTTGTGTTTGCCATATTTTCTGCCAAATAAATATCCTCCAATATCACCAAACTTCGATATTAATAAAACAACTACTAATAGGTAAACACCATTGGGAAGATGCCGTAAAGCGACGGAAAAACTTAAAAGAAAAAAAACATATATAATACCAAATATAGTTACCGAAATATTTTTTATGGCATCTTTTGTGCCACGGGTAAATGCCTGGATCAACAAAGGCAAAAAGATGAGTATAAGAAAAATTTTATCATTGAAAAAATGGGAATCCCCATTTGGATTTTCACATAAAGACAACCAATATGAGACAAATAGCCATATACCTATACAAATACCAGACAATCGAAATGGAGAAAAACCATTCTTGCCCGCAATACCATAAAACTCATATAAACCAACTCCCCCGGCTAAAACGGCTAAACATCCAAATCCTATATCTGTATGAAATATTGAATCGACGTACAGAACGCCAAAAAATACCGCGAACATAATAACGCCGAGCGTGATTCTAGTCGTAAGCGTACTCACTCTCGTAATCCACCAAAACGACGTTCTCGATGTGAATAATGTTCAATAGCTTCTTCTAGATATGTTTTATTGAAATCGGGCCAGCAGACTGGAGTAAACCAAAGCTCTGTATACGAAATTTCCCACAGCAAAAAGTTACTTATTCGTACTTCACCACCCGTCCTGATAAGCAAATCCGGCTCTGGCATATTAGAGATGTATAAATATTTATTGAAAGTTTCCTCTGTTATCTCTTCTAAACTAATTTTTCCTGACTTAACATCTTCAGCAATCTTCCTTGCCGCATCTACAATCTCAGAACGTCCCCCATAATTTAATGCTAGACAAAGGATCATCCCTGTGTTATTTTTACTTTCTTCTAAGCTAATAGTAAGCTCTCTTTGCACATCTTCTGGCAGTCCATTTATTCTGCCAATGGCTGTTAAACGAATATTGTTTTCCTTGGTCTCCTTCCGCTCCTTGATAAGAAAATTCTTGAGGAGCTTCATCAGAAAACTGATTTCGCGTTGCGGCCGCTTCCAATTTTCTTGTGAAAACGCATAGAGAGTAAGCTGTTTTATGTGTTTTTTTGAACACTCCCTCGTTATCTCACGAACAGCTTCGACCCCCTTTCTGTGCCCTCGCATTCTCGTAAAGCCCCTGCGCCTTGCCCATCGTCCATTACCATCCAAAATGATCGCTATATGCGCAGGTATTTGCTCATTTTTACTCATATTAGACTCACAACTTGACTGCGGTCAGGGCCAACAGAAAGCATTTCTACCTTAATACCTAAAATTTTCTCAAGGGTATTTATATAGTTTTTTGCATTCGAAGGAATATCTTTTACACCCTCCATCTTGGATGTATCCTTCTGCCAGCCGGGTAATTCTTTGTATATCGGCTGGCATCTAGGCAGTGCAGCCAAATCAGCAGGGAACCGGTCGTATACCTCATCGCCAAATTTATAGCTCACGCATATCTTTATAGTTTTTTGTTCATCCAGAACATCTAGTTTCGTCAAAACAGCGCTTTCTGCGCCATTTACCATGATGGCGTGCTTTACAGCAACAGCATCAAACCAACCGCAACGCCTCGGCCTTCCCGTAGTAGCGCCATATTCTCCTCCTTTTTTTCTTAAATATTCACCTAATTCATCATTCAGTTCTGAGGGAAACGGACCTCCGCCAACACGTGTCGTGTAGGACTTCATTACGCCGAGTATCTTATGAATCTGCTTGGGGCAAACACCTGAACCAATTGCTGCGCCACCTGCAGTAACAGAGGATGATGTAACAAAAGGATATGTGCCATAATCCACGTCGAGCAACGAGCCCTGAGCGCCTTCAAACAAGATTCTTTTTTTGGCTTTTACGGCATCATGCATGAATACTACAGTATCGCACACAAAAGGTCTTATTTGTTCCGCATACCCACGATACTCCTCGTAAATCTTTTCCCATGACAATGGATCCGCATTAAACAGGCGCACAAATATCTTGTTTTTCTCTTCTACTATTTTTTTTAGTCTTTCCTTAAAGTAGTTTACATGGAAAAGCTCTGTTACCCTTATCCCATTACGAGCCATTTTATCAGTATAACAAGGCCCGATCCCTCTACGGGTTGTACCAATCTTTTCTTCACCCTTTTCGTTTTCAGAGAGTTCGTCCAGCTTTTTATGATAGGGAAGTACGAGATGCGCAGTTTCACTAATGCGAAGATTTTCACCAACTTCTATATTTTTTTTTCTTAACTCAGTGATTTCTTCTAATAATTGCAAGGGATCAAGAGCTACGCCACTGCCAATAACACAGCATTTGTTTTTTCTGAGGATTCCTGAAGGAATGAGATGTAATACAAATTTTTCGCTATCTACGACGACCGTATGTCCCGCATTACTGCCCCCTTGGTACCTTACCACTATATCAAATGACTCTGTCAGTATATCAATAATCTTACCTTTACCTTCGTCACCCCATTGCAATCCAACAAGGCAAGTGTTAGAACCTATAGTTGAATTTACCATAAGAATTTGGCAAAATCCCCCGAATCAGTTGAAAAATAAGCTTTTGCGAAATTATAGAAAATATGATGGGGAATGTCAAGGAAATAGCCTTAGAATAGCCTTTTATCGCCTGTTAAGCGTCAAGAACACTTTATGAACCATTTCCAAAATTCACAAACCGAATCAAATTCTCATTGCACTACACAAGCGCGCATAGATTTTCTATAAAACAAAAATTTTCAGAGTATATCTTATTTCTTACTTTCCTTATAAACAAAATAGGTTTATAATTGCTTATTATTTTTTGATTTTTTAATAAGACTCTATTTTTCTATCACAAGGGAATAGGAGCAAAGCATGCCCAATGAGTATCCTATAAACGGAAATGATTTCAATACGAATGAATTGATATCTCTTATTAATACTGAACAGTACGATAAGCTGGAAGAAGTATGGCTGCAAATCGTTGAATCTAACAATAAAAATTTACAGGAACTTTTGAAGGTGGTTGATCTCCTTGCAAAACGAGAAGAAAAGAGACATGCGCATGATTTCCTCATGACACTACTGCCCTATTACAAACAAAAAAGCCTCTATCAAAATGTCTTGGCGGTACTAAAAAGGTTGTTGGAATATAATGCAAAAGAAAAGGGACTGGCAATGGAGTTTGCCGAATGTTATTCAAGCATCTACCAAAATAGGCCGTATGCGAAGGTTCTGGTTGAAAAAACAGGTATAGAAACCACATCCGACATACATGGGACAATTAAAAAGTTGGAAAAATATTTTTATTTAGATTCTG
>JAGWZR010000239.1 GCA_018968795.1 Planctomycetota bacterium
TGTGCTTTGCGCAATTTTGGGCTTTTCTGCTATTGCGAATGGGGACGCGATAACTCTACGAAGAGTCAATAAAAATATAGAACTCAAAGTAGCTGGGATTACGGATAAATATATAAATGTTGTAATATCAAAAAAAGCAATAAAGTCCTTAAATATAAGGTTCTTTAATGCGGATGAGTATCCTGATTTAATTTTTTTGAATGTTGCAAATGCAGCTATAGAGTGCAAGATCAAAGGAGTTACAGGAGAGTCTATTCAGGCGCTGATTCCTACCAGTGCAATTTCTTCACTTCAGGTATCTTTTCAATCAGATGATAAACAGAATAAAATAATTCCAGCCGAGACACCACAGGCAACAGGTATAACTTCTGAAGAAAAGGAAATAACACCAATAGAAGCAGAAGTACAGGAACCGCAAGAATCTGAGAAAGAAGTTGTCATGGAAAGCAAAATAGCTGACAAGATAAGGATAAATACTGAAGAAAAATCGGGTAAAGATTATCGGCTAAGAACCAAAAAGAAGGAAATGAAAAATTTAACGGATAAAGGCGGCCTCTCGGGTGCTGAAATAGAAGGCGGACATGCTGCAGGGGAAAATGAGAATGAACAACCACAAGAAGAAAGTGCGGGAATGCCTTTAACAAATCAAACCTCTGAAAGTGATTTTACGAAAGGTAGTCTACCAAAAACGGGGGTAGAGGAAGGCAGGCTAAATGAGGATAAGAAAACACAAGAAGAGGGCGGTGAAACGGCTATACCAGACCAAAAACTAGCAAACGACACACCGGGTAAGGATCGCATAAAACCTATTGCGGAAGATTTGAAAAAAGAAAAACTCCTTGATCCAAATCTTGGTAGAGCTGAAGGTAGGATACTTAGTGGTGGAAAGCCGCTGCCGAATTGCCAGGTAAAATTGCAAATGTTGGAAAAATACGGATTGATCACAAAAAGGTACCGTCCAATAGAGGGAGCTACGGAATTTGAAACTACCACTGACGAAGAAGGGGTATATCGTTTTGTGAATATGGCGACTGGGCTATATAAATTGTACTGGAAACCCCTTTCAGAATCTACGTGGGTAAGGCGATTCAAGATGGAACCAGATGTGATTATAGACTCGGGGAAGCTAACACCTCTTAAAGATATTGAGACTTTGAAAAGAACGCTGAATTAGTTTTTAAATCTAAAGGATTTACTAATTAAATTATCTAAATGCAAACATGGTGTTTTAGTGCGTGTAAATTATTTTATAACTCTAAACTGAAACTATTATTGCAATGTTGAAATTTACCTCAATTAATTGAAGTTGAAAAATAATTTTGTTGTTAACGAGAGATCAAAAACTAACAATTTGAAATTTAATTAGTTACATAATTTTTTGTGTTTTTTTATGTTTTTTGATGAAAAGGAATAAATATTGTTAAAAAGGGAATCCCATTGCAAGATTTTTCAAGTAAATTTGTCCTAATTTTGCTATTGACAAATCTCAGCGTTGCGAATATTCTATCGCCTTATTTTGTTTTGATCGATGGGAAAATATAATTATAGCAAAAAAGATGGAGGAAATGATGGTAAAAAGTTTGCGGATAGTTATTGGTATTGGTTGTTTGGCGCTTGGCGTGATGTGGATGAATCAGGTTGTAATGGCCCAGGCTAAAGGTCAGACTTACAAAGAAATTGAGGTAAAAGACGGGGGAACAATTGTTGGGACTGTTAAATACGACGGCGATGTTCCGGCGGTAAAGGTGTTAAAGGTCGATAAGGATGAGCAAACGTGTGGCCACGATAATAAGCAATCTGAAGAATTAGTAGTTAATGGAGAATCCAAAGGAATTAAAAATGTCGTGGTTTCCATAGTTGAGATTGCAGAGGGTAAGAAGGTAGAAGCTACAATGACCGTAGTATTAGACCAGAAAGAGTGCTTGTTTAGTCCCCATGTGCTTGTTATATCGGCTGGGTCTAGCGTGGACTTGCTTAACAGCGACAACGTAATGCATAATCTTCATTCATGGTCTATTAAAAACGCTGCCTTTAATGAAGGGGTATCGGGCGGTGGGAAGATGACAAAAAAATTTGATCTTCCAGAGGTAGTTAAGATAACGTGCGATGTGCATAAGTGGATGAGCTCCTTTATCGTGGTGAAGGCGAATCCTTATTTCGCAGTTACAGATGAGAATGGGCGTTTTAAGATTGAGAATGTGCCGTCTGGAGCCTATAAAATTGAGGCATGGCAGGAGAAGCTTGGGAAAAAGACCAGTGATGTAACTGTAAAAGCAAAAGAAGAGAATGTAGTGGACTTTAGTTTTGCAAAGAAATAAGTGGGTTTGTAAAATAATTTTTATGTTATGTAACGTGTCACTTACTCGTATGAAAAGGTGCGCCGCTAATGAATAATTTGAAGATGATATTACTGCATCTCACGACAAAAAAGACATATGTTGTTGTCATATTGTTTTTCCTTGCGCTTACCTTGTCCTTTTCACTTTCCCAAAGAGTGGTTGTGGCTGTGGAAGCAGCACAAACGCTAAAAGAGGATGCAAAGCCCGGTATGGAATTGCCTCAATTTGAGGCAGGCCAGGCAGTTGCATCGCCACAAGTGCCTGCAGGACAGCCAGCAACGGGTGCTGGAACTACAACTGCGGCGGCAGAGGAAGAAGAGATCGGGCCTGTTCAGTATCGAACATTCTTTGGGATGGATTCCCGCGTGGTCGTCTGGATTGTATCAGAATTACATCTCATGTTTGCGGCCTTTGTGCTTGGTGTTCCCATCTTTGCTGTTATCGTGGAGATAGTTGGGTTCAAAGGCGGTGACATCAAATATGACAAGATGGCGAAGGAATTTACCAAACTACTGTCGGCTGCCTTTGCTACGACGGCATCGTTGGGGGGGTTACTCGGATTCTGCTTGTTTGGTTTGTACCCAGAGTTTATGGGCCATATGACGAACGTTTTTGCGCCAACAATGTATGTTTATGCTTTAATGTTTTTTGGCGAAGCGTTTACTTTGTACGGTTATTATTATTCGTGGGAAGTTCTTAAAGGGACAGCAGCAAAGAAATGGTTCCATATCGCGCTTGGCGTTCTGCTTAACCTCTTTGGCACAGGACTTATGTTCTTGACCAACTCTTGGGCGACTTACATGATGAGCCCTGCGGGAATTGTGCCTGCAACAGGTAAGGTTCTGAGTTTGGCTCATGCTATATATAACCCGCTCTGGATGCCGGTTAACATTCACCGATTAATTGCCAACGTATGTTTCGGTGGATTTGTGGTAGGTGCCTATGCTGCGGTAAAATTCCTAGGCGCAAAAACAGAAGAAGAAAAAGCGCATTATGATTGGATGGGCTACGTTGGAAATTTTATAGGAGTTGGGGCGTTGATTCCTTTGCCATTTGCAGGATATTGGCTAGGGCGTGAAGTATATAGTTCCAGTCCTGTGATGGGTAATATCATGATGGGCGGTGCATTTTCCTGGACATTCATCATTCAGGCCATCCTGATCGGCATGCTCTTTATTGGTGCGAATTATTATTTGTGGCTTGGAATGGGAAGGATTAAAGGCTCTGAACGATACACAAAGTTTTTTAAATATCTTATTTTTGTTATTTTTATGTGTTTTGCAGTATGGCTAACCCCTCATAATTTACCTCTGAGCGGTGAAGAGAGGGCGATGATTGGTGAGCAATATCACCCATTTTCTAAATATTTTGGAGTAATGGCGGCGAAAAACGCCGTGGTTAACCTGATTATTCTCTCGACCTTCTTTTCTTTCCTTATTTATCGGAGAAGTAATAAAGGAGATATGGTACCCTTTTCTGAACAAGGGCGGGCTGGGAAGATTGGAATATTTTCTGCCTTAATCT
>JAGWZR010000240.1 GCA_018968795.1 Planctomycetota bacterium
CCATACGTGAGCGTTCAAAAACCTGTCCTCAAATGGACATTCCAAACGGAAGGCCCCATCACTTCCTCTCCCGCTATTGGAGAAGATGGCACCATTTACGTTGGCTCAAAAGATAAGAAGCTATACGCTATTAATCGTAACGGCAACCTTAAGTGGGCATTTGAAACACAAGGGGAGGTTGATTCATCACCCGCCATCAGAAAGGACGGCACCATTCTCTTTGGGTCTTGGGATAGCTATCTCTATGCGTTAAACCCTGATAGTAGTATCCGCTGGAAGTATAAATCAGAAGGGGGTATCATTTCTTCCCCGGCCGTCGCGCTTGATGGCACAATTTATTTTGGGTCGTGGGATAAGAAACTCCATGCCATCACGCAAGATGGTATCTTAAAATGGACGCAAAAGACTGCCGATCACATAGTCTCGTCCCCCGCAATAGCGCCAGACGGTATAATCTATTTTGGTTCTGGAGACTATTATTTATTTGCCATGAAACCAGAGGGTAAGGCCGCATGGAGTTTTGGCACCAGATACCTTTTGGATGCATCGCCTTTAATTGCGCCTAACGGGAATATTTACATTGGTTCTGAAGACGCCAAATTCTACGCCTTTCATCAGGACGGACAAGTAGAATGGACGTTTGATACCATATATGACATTGATTCTTCTGCTGCTATGGATATTAATGGAAACGTGTACTTTGGTTCAGGCAATAATAGCATATACGCCTTTACCCCCAATGGGAAACTGAAATGGCGCTTTGAAACAGGCGCTTCCGTTATCTCTTCTCCTGCTATTGGGGCAGATGGCACAATTTACGTTGGTTCCAGAGACAAAAAAGTGTATGCCTTAAACCCTGATGGAAGTCTGAAATGGGTATTTGAAACAGGAGATGCTATAGAATCACCACCTACTATTGACGCCAAAGGCACACTTTACATCGGCTCCAACGATGGGAAACTTTACGCAATCGGCGAAGCATCAAGTAATAAGTAATGGAGTATGTCGCCTCAGGCTATAGTGGACGCTAAAAGTAAGTTATCATTGCAAGGGCGATAGCCCGAAGCAATCAATCTCTTACAGCCCCCTGAATCCCCCTTTGTTTTGGCCTCTCGTTCCCAAGCTCCAGCTTGGGAACGAGAGAATAATAATGCCCACGTACCCTTCAGTTTGTCCAGCAAAAAATTGTCCAACAGTAAGCTATAAAAGGGGGAATCGCAGACAAACAAAAAGGGCCAGTAATAACAAACTGGCCCTTTCTATAAAAACTTTTAAACTAGCGATCTTCTCTATAACTATCATCAAGAACGCTACAATTATGACCTCATCTTCACCTTAACATCTTTAATCTCTTCAGGAGACCCGCCGGCTCGTGGTAACGCACCAGCGCCAGAACCACCCTTTATGGCCTCCATCTGCTTTGCTCCCCTTTCATCCATTGCAGTAGCAAACCAATAGAGGAATGTGACGAAGAAGCCGCCTCCTACGATATTACCGAGGGTAACAGGGACAAGGTTATGGCC
The DNA here is from genome assembly GCA_018968795.1 of Planctomycetota bacterium. GTDB lineage: Bacteria > Planctomycetota > Brocadiia > Brocadiales > Brocadiaceae > REEB58. The sequence continues at coordinate 1,524 of JAGWZR010000240.1, forward strand.
AAACATCTTGCACCATGAAATCTCGTCGCCATGAGGTAACAAATTCGCAATCGTCAAAAATGTCATATTCGCCACACTGTGCTCCATGCCTGTTGTAACGAAAAGGAATAAAACCCACCAAGTCATAATTATCTTGGCTGTATCACTTGTGACTCTAAAAGCGCACCATATTCCCAGACAGACAAGCCAGTTACAAAAGATACCTCTGAAGAATAGTTCCCACCATGGCGCATTACATTTATAGGTAGCCACCTTGTTTAAAAAGGCATGCCATGGATCAGGGGCGAACACACCAGCCATATAAATTAAAAGCGCGAAAATCATCGACCCGCCCAGGTTGCCTAAGTATGTCCAAAACCAACCCAGCATGCAATCGGCAAGCGTTACCGTACCCCTAAGCGTTCCCTTAAATATAAGGAGGTTATATCCAGTAAACAACTCAGCTCCACCGATAACTACGAATACCAATGCGACACCAAATGCTGCACCTCCAACCATTTTACCTATTCCAGGATTTAGCGCGGCAACAGGCGCAGCACAAATAACCATCATGAGAACACCGAATCCAATAAAAAAACCAGCCATTACGGAAAGCGTCAAAAAGCCTGTCAGGCTGTGTTTCATTGCCGTGGCTTTCTTTAGAGACATCGCTGCAATTGCATCTACGTTCGCAGTATATAACATTAGTTGTTCTCCTCTAAAATATTGTTGTAAACAGCATTTTCAAAACAACACATCCTTTTTCATACCGCATTACTACTGTTCAACTACATACCTCTAAACATCTTACCTCTTAAAAATCTCTTTTCAATAACTATAACTATTTGCTACACCCCCTTTCTTTTTATTGATAAATTAGGCTGCCTTTGGCAGCGACTTTTAAGCTACTCCCCTCTAGAAAGAGGGGCTGGGGGTGTGTTGCGGCAAATTTACACACCCCTTTATCCCCTCTTTTTAGAGGGGAATCACAAAGGTTTGAAATTCCTATACATTAAATTAACAGAAGAAATACTTCTTCCCAAGAAAACCTACTGTCACCTTTTTTGCTGTAGAACCATTTTGTCCATATCCATGATTTGTTCCAGACTGCGCACTTTATCAGCCAATTTCTTTTTTTCTAATGCCTTCTTTCCTATGTGCAAAACATCTTTTATCAAAAATGGCTTGAGGACACAATCATACACGCCGCTACTGATCATATGACCAACATCATATTCCTTCGGATGAAAAATCGCTACAATCTCTGCTTTTTGATTAAAAAGTTTAATTGTCTTCAACATCTCACAACCAACTTGTGGCTTTACTTCCATATCAGCGATAACAAGATCGTAGATATTTTCCTTGGCGAATTCTATTGCATTTTCCCAACCTATTCCATCGCACGTTTCAAACCCTTCCTTCTTAAAGGCATTAACCAATAACTTCCGAATCTTCGCCTGTTCTTCTATTATCAAAACCTTTGTCATAAAAATCTTTCATAACTATCTTAACTATTTTCAACTTTTTCTCAATTACCAACGAGTTCAACATTGCAGCGCTTTACTACTCACTGTTTCCTCGCATGGGACAAGGTGTCTTCTAACTCCCATATCTGTTTTTGTAACCGCGCCTTTTCCTCCTCTAGTTTTGCCTTTGCATCTTCAAGCTTTTTATTTACAAGTTTTAACTGCTCGTCTTGTTCCTTAACAGAAGCCGCAACCTTTTCAGCGTCTTCTTTTTGTCGTGTAATGTCACCCACCATCTTGTTCAATTCTTCCATAGAACCGAAAGACTTCATCACCCTTTTCTCGAATTGTTCCTTGAACGTCTTTTCCCTGATGTACCCTGCTTCTTTCATTCTATAGTACTTGCTAATCATCTTTGTGGCAAAACCAACGTTCACAAACAGCAATATTGCAATAAGGGTCTTCGCATTGACAGATAAACCCTTTACCGTATCATTTCCCATAATTTTCTACTCCTAGTTCAGTGTATTTTAATTAAATAATTTGCTTTATCTTTCCGTTATATCCCTAAATACACCTTCTATCCTTATCGACTTACCATTTTCATCACGCACAAGATTACATGTCCTTTCGGAAATAAAGCGCTCCCCATTTTTCCTCTTACAGTAGGAAGTAAAATCCCTCCACACCCCTTCTTTTTCCAACTTATCAACTAATTCCTTTCGGTCATCGGGATTAACATACACATCTTTTACGCGCGTTCCGATAATTTCTTCGGAGGAACTGTAGCCGAGGATCTCAGCGCCTGCCTGATTAATCCACGTAAACACCCCGTCTTCTGTAGGCTCGCACTGATATATCCCCTCTTTCAATGAATTCAATA
>JAGWZR010000241.1 GCA_018968795.1 Planctomycetota bacterium
GTAAGATAATATGGAGATTTGCAACGGCTGTTAGTGTGTTTGCGGGTATTTTTTTATTGTATGCAATTAACACCGATGTCAACCACGAAAGCGTAATGGTAAATATGTTCTTAAATGATCCATTAAACTTAATCGTCTCACAGATTGTTTCCCCGTAATCTTAGAATAGGTAATTAAAATAAACTATGAAAAAATGGAGATTGTGGTTGGGTTTAGTTTTGGTATTTCTTTCTGGGTTGGTAACTGGTTCTATCGGTACTAAATTGTATTTAAAACACAAGGTTGCAGGAGCATGGCGAGAAGGGCCGGCAGCAATGAGACAATCAATAGTCAATCGTCTTACGAAAGAACTCGATCTGACTAAACCTCAGCAAATCGAGATTGAAAAGATGGTGGGCGAAGCGCAGTCAAAGTGGTTAAAGATAAGGGTACAGCACCAACCTGAAATAAATGAAATAGTTGAAAACTGCGTTGCTCAGATGAAAACAGAACTATCAACCAAGCAGCAAAAAAAACTAGATATAATACATGAGCGAGTTAAGAAAAGATGGCATGTCTCTGAATGATAATTACCATCTGTTGCCCTTTTATTAAAAATGGAATTAGTCTGGAGAACCGTTCCGATGGGTAAGGTGAATGCGAATCCACCCTTCTTTAAACAAACGTTGACATTACCAAATAGTCTTTTTCTGCAAAAAAGTTGCATGAAAATTCTATATCTTTTGAGTATTAAAAAATGTCTTGACTTCAAGGGTGCACCCTGGGATGGTAATCACGTAAAGAAAGAGGAATTTATACTATGAAAAAATTATTAATTTTATTTTTATTTACAGGAATGTTTTTGTGCTTTGAGAGAGAATTTATCGGTAAAGAGGTTTCTGCCCAAATAAATTCTCCAGCTATAATAGTACAATGTCCATACTGCAATACAACAAACACTGTATATAGCACGGGTAAATATAGCTGTTCTAATTGCAAGAAGTATTTTGAAGTTGTGCCAGCGACGGTATCCGTGCTGCCTCCTGTGGTTGTCGCCCCACCACCATCTGTGGTTGTCACCCCGCCGCCTGTGTATTATTATCCACTATTACCCATACTATGGTGGACGGTATGGACCAGGGATTAATCTCTCTTTCGGATTCGGGCGTGGATACTGGCATCGTGGACATTGGCATTGTCGTTAAATATTGACGATATGGCATCCATTCTAAGGCAAGTGGTGTATTTTTCAAACTCATTCAGCCAGAAGTTTATTAGCCCAGAATCTTTATCTTTGCTACAATAACATTTCTAAAGTCTTTATTAGTTAGCATCCAGTCTCTTGACACTGTCCGATTTAAGTTGTATATTATGACTAATGGAATTTTTGGATTCCTCTGTGGATCTTGTAGAGTATCATTACAATTGCGAGTAGATAACTGAAAATACATTTTTACCATAAATTTTACTTTGGGGGAGTAACTATGAAAAATAAGGTAGGCATTTTTATTTTAGCAGGGATGTTTTTTGCTGGTGGATGTGCAACGTATGAATCAAAGCCTGTTCCTATCAGACCAGCTTCATCATATGCGTTACAGGCGAGACCGCAATATTCTGCGGTTCCTGCCCAACCTCAATATACCGCTGTTCCTGCACAGCCTCAGGTAACTCCAGGCGTGCCAGCAGAACAGCCATTACCGGCAACTACTCCAGGGACAGGGCAAGCGCCGACTCCACCACCCGCGCAAGTAGCTCCATATCAACCCGTTCAGTATGCAGGTGCAGGCTTGTCTATAGGCGCCGATGTTCTTTCAGACCCAATCCGGTGTAAACAATATTTTGGAGTAGATCTTAACAGGGCAGAAGTGCTTCCTGTGCAGCTTGTCTATACCAATAATGGAAACCATGTTTACAATATTCAACGCGGCCAGGTCTTTGCTGTGGATTATGATAACAATATGTGGCAGGCAATGACAACGGAACAGGCGACAGACAGAATTGCGGGCTCAGAGGTTGGGCGTGATTTAGCGGTAGGCGCTGGAAAAGGCGCATTAATAGGGGGCGCTGGCGGTGCGGCATTAGGCGCCGCATTGGGGGCTGCGTTGGGAGATCCGGCGAAGGGCGCCATGATCGGTGCCGCTGCGGGTGGTATTGGTGGTGGCGCATACGGCGCGACACACGAAAAGAGCAAGGTGGAGAAGGTGGTAAGGGAGGATGTGATGTCAAAATCGTTACAGGATCAACAAGTGGCGCCTGGCTATACAATTAGCGGATTTATTTTCTTACCTAAAGGGGGTTATCATCGCATTGAAATCAACGTCTTTGATATAACGGCTCAACAGTCCGTAAAGTACACCGTTACCCCGCAAGGTTCATTCTAAAAAAACAAAGCAAACCACTGGGATATAGAAGGAAAAGGATAATGTCCCAGTGGTTTGTTATTTTAACGCAGGGCTATTCCTCTTTTTTAGAGTGTGCAGGTAAACTCCTCCTTAAAACTGCGTGAAGGTAAGAATGGATTTTTAATCACACCTCGATTACGAGTCCATCATAGGCAAATTCAACGCCTCCCGGAAGTTTACGGCTATCTTCTTCATGTTCAATATCATGGCACATGTGGGTAAGGTATGCCTTTTGTGGCTTTAATTGTTTGATGATATGTAATGCCTGCTCAATGCTGAAGTGTTTTACGTGAGGAATATAACGAAGCGCTCCGAGCACAAGCACCTTCAGACCTTTTAATTTTTCCAATGATTTTACCGGAATTTCGTTAGCGTCCGTGATATAAGCAAATTTCTCAAACCTGTAGCCAGTTACTTCTCCATCTCCGTGAATAGCCTCTACAGGCACGACAGTAAGGCTGCCTAATTTTAAGTTGCCATTAATGGCATTCAGGGAAAATCGAGGCTTGTAGCCGCCGGGATCTGGCTCGTCGTTAAATACATACGAAAATGCATTTCGCACGATCTCAAGAGTTTTGGAAGTGCCGTAGATAGGGATATCCATACGCTGGACTATATTGAACCGACGAAGGTCGTCGAGGCCAAAGATGTGGTCGGCATGGGGATGCGTGATAAGCACTGCGTCCATCCGCGTCACATTGTTTTTGAGACACTGAAGCCTCAGTTCTGGTGTGGCATCAATGAGGATATTGCAACCATTTTCAGAGATCAACACAGAGGTGCGCATCCGCTTATTTTTCGGGTTATCGGATGCACACACTCTGCAACTACACGCAATCATAGGTACTCCGTGAGAAGTGCCTGTTCCGAGGAATGTCACCTTCATAAGTTTTAAATCGCTTCTTAAAGCAGTTGAATTTGATACAGGAAATGATTTCATTATTTCGGCGTCAAGTTATTTTTGCCGCTCACTGTGGTTTATTGTGTAATCTAGTATTACAGCCGTATCTCCAGAGTTTTTATCAACCTTAACCGGTTGACGCCAGATTACAGTATCAAAAAAGCACGCTCCCTGGTTATCCTCTCTGCAATAATAAAAACTTGTAGAGACTTTTAAATCCGTACTCTGTATTTCAGATGATTCCGTCTTAAAAGAAATATTTATAGGAAATCCATGCTTTTCGAGTCGTACTTCTCGATTGCGCTGCTCAAATTGAATACCGACACTAGTGTCGATACTATATACCAGTGGGGCAGTAGGGTTCAAGTGGTAACCCTTGGGAAGATGTATGTTCAATGTTAGTTGTATATCCGCATCTGCCTTCAAGATTTTTAAAGGTAACTCCTGTGTTTTTGCAAAAGGTAGCATTACGGACTGTGGTACATTTCCCAAAACATCCGTTTTGAGACCTTTAATTT
>JAGWZR010000242.1 GCA_018968795.1 Planctomycetota bacterium
ATTCAATGCGAGAGAGTTGTTCTTTTTTTCTCTTGTATTTAGGCATGGGGGAAGGTGTAGATTTGAGCAGGCTAAAGAGAGGGTTTTATCATGCAGCCACAAGTATAAATTCTATGGATAGAGAATGGCTGTATATTTCTGTTCCAACAAGGACATGCCAAACCCTTGCGCCACTGAACAAACAAATAATTTCTGTGGTCGTTTACATGAAAGAAGGAACATATAAGGACGTTACAGATTGGAAGTCTTTCAAAGAAAGTATGACAGTAAATACGATAAATCGATTAGAGGCATATATTCCAGATTTAAAGAAACATATTGAAGTAAAAGAGTCTGCTACACCAAAAACCCTGGAACGTTACACCTCGAACACAAACGGTGCCGCTTATGGTTGGGAGGTTACCGTGGATCAAATATGGGAAAATAGGCTTCCCCATAAGACACCAGTTGAAAATCTATATTTGACCGGTCATTGGACAAAACCCGGTCCTGGGATTTGTGCTGTTGTCTCTTCAGGGTGGGGTGTTGCTAATTTAATTATGGAGAATTGGAGGTAAATAAAATATGAAAAGAAAAATGATGTTAATTAATCCACATAAACCGGGCAGGCATGGTGAAGAGAGTATTACGGTAATCGTTCAAATGCCTTTAAATCTTGCCTATGTTGCTGCTCTTACACCCGGTGATTGGGAATTTGACGTTATCGACGAAAATATTGAATTGGCAATGAATGATAAAGACGAAATCACTTTTAAACCGGTGGACCTTGTGTGTATTACCGCAGTTACCTATCAATCACCCAGGGCCTATAAGATTGCTGCCGCTTGCAGGAAAAAGGGCATGACAGTAATCATGGGTGGAATACATGCATCCGTTGTGCCAGAAGAAGCTGCAAATTACGTTGATGCTGTTTTTGTGGGTGAGGCAGAAGAAGTGTGGCCGCAGGTTATAAAAGACTTCGAAGAGGGAAAACTGAAAAAGGTCTATCAGGGTGGATTACCTCCCCTCAGCTTGATGAAGAAGGTATATCCCAATCGAGAATTCTTGAAGAAGAAATATAACTATAAATTTTCTTCTATCGTAACAACAAAAGGATGCCCGAACTACTGCGATTTTTGCAGTGTACCCACATTCCAAGGCAGAAAATTCAGGGAAAGACCATACGAAGATGTCCTTGATGAAATGGCAGCAACAGACTATAAGGGTTTGATGCTGGCGGAAGATAACTTCTATGGTCATGGTAAAAAATCAAATGAGAGGGCACGAGATCTTTTCAAAGGCATGGTAGAACGCGGTATTCACAAAGACTGGTTAGGGTTTACCGCCTTGAATATCTCTCAAGACCCAGAAACTTTGGATTATATGGCCAAGAGCGGCAATTTTGGTATGCTTATTGGCATTGAATCCACCAATGAAGCTGTCTTGCAAAAGATGAATAAACGGGTAAATCTGAAGTTGGGTACCGATAGTTATTATGATTGTATCCAAAAGATACATAATGCAGGCTTGGTTGTCTGGGGTTCCGTAGTATTTGGAGCCGATGGAGACGACAAGGATTCTTTTAAGAGAATGACTGAGTTCATATTGGAAAACAATATTGATATTCTCACCTTTGGCATTAACTGTCCATTCCCCAAGACACAACTCTATGCAAGATTGGATTCAGAAAAGAGGATTTTCAGGAAAAACTATCCGGAGGATTGGCAGTATTACGATACTGCCCACGTGGTTCATCGTTTAGTAGACATGTCATTAGAAGACTTTATTGCAGGCATGCAGTATGTTTATGACCATATTTATGCAGGTGATAACCTAAGGACACGTTTTAGAAATTCTATTAAAACAACAAAGAATCCCAGGAACTCCATGTTTGCATTCAGGGTGGGTTCGGATTGGAAACAAGTTTTTGAACAAGTATTGCAGAATTTGAAGGAACTATACGATTCTGGCGATTATTATCAGGACTGGTACAAATCAAATGCAGTACCTGTTTCAAAACCCGTTATGGAAACAGTAACAACATAATTTGCGGTAAACAGGAATATGAATTCTTAATAGTATTTATAAAGGCACATCAAAAGTTTTGAAATTGATGTGCCTTTATAATTGATAAATTCCTGGGTTTGAGTTCGCGGGTATATAATGGAAAATATCCTAAGCCGAATTAAAGATTTTAGTAAAAAAGTTGAACTATTTTATGTGGCAACATCAAACCAAAAGAAAGAGGTACACCTCGCTGTAGCTAAGGAGTTGACTTTTTTATTAGACAATGAACATGTAGCTTTCAAGTCGTGGTTTTGCAAAAAAACTATAGAAAATATTTTTGAAAATCCGAATATATCTATTGCTATTTATGACGCAAAGACAGATACGGGTTATCAAATAGTTGGCAGAGCGGTCTCAAAAAATGTGGTAGCTGTTTTGAATGGCTATTCACCGCAGTTGGAAAGGGTTGAAAAAGAATATCCACAAGAAGAGTATCAGTTGAAAATAAAAATTATAAATATTATGGATTTACACAGAGTAGCTCATTCTGATAAGTATCTTTTACATAATTGATTTTCGCCCATAAAATCTTAATTTGAAAAGGAGGTGAAACATGATAGGCAAGTTATTATCTTTATCAATGGAGAAATCGATCATTCCAGATATTAGTCCAAAAGCAATTATGGTTATTGCCATTGCTCTGATATTCGTTATATTATTCACATGGAAAAAGGAGGGGTAATTGCCTGAGAGAAACGCTACCTTCGATCTTGTAATCATTGGTGGCGGGCCTGGCGGTTACGTATCCGCTATAAAGGCTGCTCAGCTTGGAATAAAGACCGCACTCGTCGAAAAGAATAAAATTGGTGGTACGTGTTTGCATCAGGGTTGCATCCCAACAAAGGTCCTTTTACATTCTGCAGACATTTACCGTAAGTTACTTAAGGCACGTGAATATGGAATTACTTTTGATAACTTAGGAATTAATTATCCACAGTTTCATCGACGCAAAGAGTTTGTAGTTAAACGATTATTCCAGGGAACGCAATTTCTCCTCAAAAAAAATGGTGTTGAGGTCTTTGAAGGAGAAGGGCAACTCACCTCTGCAAATAACGTATCGGTTAAAAAAAATGGAACAGGCATTGTTGTATTAGCAACAAAAAATGTTATCTTGGCTACCGGTTCTGTTCCACTCATTCCTCATGCAATTCCCCGCGATGGGAAATACGTACTCACCAGCGATGACATCTTGTTGCAGGAAGAAATTCCTAAATCAATTATTATAGCGGGTGGTGGTGCTGTAGGAGTCGAGTTCGCTTATCTTTATAATATCCTTGGAACAAAAGTCACCATCATAGAATTATTAAATGACATCCTTCCGGCAGAAGACAGGGAAACCAGCGCTACGTTAAGGAAAATCCTTACGAAAAGAGGTGTAGACATTTTAACAAAAACCTCGTTAGAGAAGGTTGAAGTTGATAACGGTGTTCGTGTAGAAATAAAAAGCAAGATTGATACCCCCCACTCCCCTACCACAACCGAAAACAAGGACTATTTAAAGGCAGATTGTTTACTCCTGGCTTTGGGTAGAACACCAGCCTTGACCCATCTTGGAATAGAAAAACTGTCATTAAATTTTAAAGGAAAATATTTGCAAATTAATGAAATTATGGAAACTAGTCATAAAGGACTTTACGCAATTGGAGACATTGCTGGTCCCCCTCTTCTTGCCCATAAGGCATCGAATGAAGGTCTATTGGCCGTTTCCCATATCTCAGGCAGAGAAACTAATCCAATAAAT
>JAGWZR010000243.1 GCA_018968795.1 Planctomycetota bacterium
TTCTGAATTCACCGCGGTATCGTATATTATTTAATTCAATTTCTCCATCTCTCAGGCTTGTAATCCGTAATTCGCTATTGTTGTAGTGCTTGTTTCCAATATTGATGCCACCATTCTGTACCGATACTGTTGATTTTATCAAGTTCTGTCCTTGGTCTATAATATTGGTAAGACTACCAGTAATTTGATAGGAGCCGTTAATAGCTAAGCGAGCTTCTCGCACATCATTTACAAGAAGCACACGTATGGTAGGCGGTTTATGTAAAAGGGATTCATAATTATGAACTCCATCTTGAACTGTACCATTTTGGCATGAAAGATGTATTCCAGCAGACAAAGTTGTCAGCACTGTAGCAATCATTAAAAATCGAACCCTACCCATAGCATTATGTTATATTAATAGTTACTAAAGGAATTTATATACCTAAATCGTGTTTTAGTACTGCAGATAAGTAAAGTAAATTTTATTTATCCAAAACAGCTACATCTTTGCAATTCGTCTTCGGTGCTTAAAATCTCAGGGGTATCCTTGCTATATGGATTGTTACCTTTGTATAATTCTCGAGTGGTGTTTTTATATCTTTCATACTCGCTGAATATGCATCCACAATAGCCCTGGCGGTAAATCATTTTTTTCCTAGCAATATCATGACTACACTCGGATAGGTGTCGATAATCGCGATAGACGAAATCAATTTTGTATTCTTTTGATAAATTTTCTGAGATTGTTTTTAATTGTTTGTGGTTCTGGTAAACACTAAACAGCATGGTAGATGTAAAGGCATCAAATCCGTTTCTCTTTGCAGAGGTAGCCGCGAACTTTAGTCGCAAGGCATAACAATCGGCACAGCGATCGTTCCCCTCGTAATCAACGTTTTTCAGATATTCTTTTATACCATAATCTTCATGGTAAATTACTTTAATGGGATCGCTTTCTTGAAATACCCGCAGCGCCTTTAATCTCTTCCTGAATTCAAGCAGTGGATGTATATTGGGATTATAAAAGAACCCTGTTACTTTAAAACCTTCTTTTCTAAGCTCGTTTAGCGGTGCACATAAACAGCATGCGCAACAAATGTGTAATAACAGATTCATACCAGTGAATTCTCAAAAAAGTCTTTTTTGGATATCTTGTTCTGCGCGATATTGATATCCCAGGTGTTCATAGGCTAGTTTTGTAGCTATCCTTCCACGAGGTGTTTTATCAAGATATCCTTTTTGAATCAGAAACGATTCGTACACTTCTTCAACAGTATCTTCTTCTTCGCTTACCGAGACCGCAATAGTTTTTATACCGACAGGCCCTCCACCATATCGAATGATGGTTTCCAGAATTTTACGGTCCATGTCTCCCAAACCATTTTCATCAACGCCGAGCATTTCTAGTCCCATCCTTGTCACCTCTTCGTTAATAACGTCGTTTCCGCGCACCTGGGCAACGTCTCGAATACGCCTTAAAAATCTGTTCGCTATTCTTGGAGTACCACGGGATCTCTTGGCAATAATTTCGGCTCCCTTTTCGTCTATTTGAATGGAGAGAATGCGGGAGGAATTGCATACAATTTTATAAAGGTCTGTCCAGTCATAGAATGCTAGTTTTTCTAGTACTCCGAACCGTGAACGAAGAGGCGCGGTAAGTAATCCTTCTCGAGTAGTTGAACCAATGAGTGTAAACCTGGGTAAATTAATTTTGACAGATCTTGCCTTGGGTCCTTGATCTATTATAATATCGATAGAGAAGTCTTCCATTGCCGAGTACAGATATTCTTCAACTGTTGTATTCAACCTGTGAATCTCATCAATAAACAAAATATCTCCGTATTGCAGGTTGGTTAAGATACCTGCAAGATCTACGGGTTTATCCAAGATTGGCCCCGAAGTTGTTTTAATAGGCGTATTAATCTCATTTGCAATAATTTGAGATAACGTTGTTTTCCCCAACCCGGGAGGACCTGAAAACAATATATGGTCCAACGGCTCTTTCCTCTTTTTAGCGGCTTCAATGTAAATGAGCAGATTTTCTTTTATGCGATTCTGTCCGATGAAATCATCGAATCGTTTTGGTCTAAGAGTGATATCTAGATTTTTATCCTCAATGAGCGCCGTAGAGGATAAAAAATCTTCTTTTAACATAGGTAATTCCTGCCGTATGGTCTGAAATTCCAATGAGAGCAAATCAGGCTTTATAATTCAGCGCTTCCCTTACGAGCGCTTCGATATTATCAATTGTCTGCAATTTCCTTGCTGCCTCTCTTACCGCATTTTCAGCGACTGATCGACCGTAACCCAAAGAAATCAAAGCCATAACAGCGTCGGATATAAATGCCTTTTGTCCAACATCCGTATCAGTGGGCATAGATGTCGTAATTTGTTTGATAATGTTTTTTAATTCTAGAATAATTCTCTCTGCTGTTTTTTTCCCAACCCCTTTGATTTTTTCCAATGCCCTAGAATCTTCATTGATTACGGCATGTTTTATATCGTTTACTGTGCTGCCAGAGAGTATCGCAATTGCGGTATTCGGTCCTATTCCAGCTACAGAAAGTAACATTTGAAATAAATCCCTTTCTTCCACCGTTGCAAACCCATACATCTTTATCTGGTCTTCCCTTATAAATAACTGGGTAAGAATTATGAATTCTCCATGGTTGGGGATTTTCTCGAATGTGGATAGTGGAATGTGTAATAGATAACCGATGCCTGCTACTTCCAGAATTAACCGAGTAGGAGATTTACTAACTACTCGCCCTCGGATGTAATCTAACATGTGAGCATCGTCCCCTGTAAATCGTAATTAAATTATATGTCATCCGAATAAAAATGTATTATTCTGTAGTGTCCCCCAAATTTGACTTGGAATGGTTGTTTATTTTTAAACTTAGGCCAAACATAATTAGGGTTTCCTTTATCTCATCTATGTAATTTTGTTTGACGCCTTTTTGTTCCAATTCTGCCTCAGCATTTTCTACGAGGTCTTTAACTTTTTCAATACCAACTTTACTAAGGGCATTTCTACTTCTGGTTGAAAGTCCAAGGTCGGAAATATTTTCAATGGTACCCTTCCTTATTTCTGTATCTTTTTTACTGAACAATTCGGTTTCCTCATCGGTTTCCAATGCTTGGCCTAAACGTAATCCTTTCTGAACCAAAATAGCCTTGATTTCATTAAGCGACGTTTCTCCAAAATTTTTAAAAGAGAGCAAATCAGCCTCTGTAATCTTAGTCAGGTCCAGCAAAGTGCGTATATTCATCTTTTCTAAACAGTTTTTGCTTCTCACGGAGAGTTCAAAGTCAGAAATGGGAATATTCAATACCTCGCTTTCTTTCCCTTGCTTTCTTGAAATTTCCTCATCGTAATACATCATGCTTGCGGCTTTTGCATCTTTCAAGAATAACGAGGCACGCTCATTCGTTGGCTCAGCATCTAAAACTGACTCAAAGCAATACATTGCATCATCGTACACGCCTTTATCTTCGTATAATATTCCCAAATTAATAAACGCATTTTTATACGTAGGATTTAATTTTGTGCACATTTCATAGTACTCAATAGCCTTTTCGTCTTCACCATCCAGATCGTGATTGTATGCCATACGGAAAAGGGCCTTTGCATGGTTTGGGTCAATTTTAAGCGCCTGCTCATACTTGTCTAGTGCTTCTTGGTATTCTCCCATATCGTCGAGACAATGTGCCCATTGATAATATAACTCGGCATTATTTCCATGAGATTCTGAAAAGCTTTTAATAATTTTCAATGCTTCTTCGATCTTGCCAGAT
>JAGWZR010000244.1 GCA_018968795.1 Planctomycetota bacterium
TTTGTACTGGAAGGTACATATAAATAATATTTCAACACACCCGTCTGTAGCGCATAACGGTATTATTTATATTACAACACGAGGTAGTACACTTTACGCAATAAATTCTGAGGGGTCACTGCGGTGGAAACGTGAAGTATATAGGAGGAAAATGGACCAGGTTGCTCTGGTATCTGAGACAGTCGACGTTGGCAGGCAAGAGTCTTCGTATCAATCAAAAGAAAAAGGTGATTTGCAAAAACAGGACACACAGGATGTGTCCTCAGACCCCAAAGAAAACCCGGAAGAAATAGAAGTATCCCCCAGAAAAACCGATACTCCTGCCAGTACTGACTCTGAATCCTTGGTGGCTAAGGGGGAGACGCCATTAACGGTAGGATTTGCGGATATCTCTTCAGATAAGGTTGCTCATAGATTGGAAGATTCAGGAGATAAGACGCAACAAAAACAGAACACCCCAAAAATGTCCTCAAGGCCTAGAGAAAAAACAGAAGAAATACAAGCGCTTTCCCAAGGGACAGATATACCTGCCAGCACTTCTTTTGAAGCTTCAGTGTGCAGTGGCGCATCACCATTAACCGTAAGATTTTCAGATAGCTCTTCGGGTAAAGTTATTAATAGATTGTGGGATTTTGGAGATGGGTCGCTGGCAAGCGCAGAACAACAGCCTATCCATCGATATATGAAACCAGGAAATTATGATATTCGTCTTATCGTAAGGAGGCCTGATAGTACTTTAACTGTTGTAAGGCAGGGGTATATTGTAGTAACAAATCCGCGCGGTTTAAATATCAATGAGAACAATACTAGCGCAAAAGAAAGAGATATTGGTATACCTTCCGATACTCAAAACTTTTTAGACGATGCAAAGATAACAGATGAAACCTTTATCTCAGCGGTAAATCCAAAAAATCCATAATTTTTAAATTTTCGTTCACAAATAGCCAGATTTCTGGTAAAAATAGTAAAGCGTTGGTGTCGGGGAAAAGCCTTGGTAGAGACATGCTCAGTTTTGGGCTTATCTGAGCAGCTTCGACACCGGCGCTTTTTGTTTTTATGGGATTAATTTTATGACAGAGGCTGGAATAGAAAAGGCAGACCTTCAAGCCATCGATAAGATAGTCAAGGGAAGTATTCAAATAAAGAAAGAAATTGCGAAAGTTATTGTGGGACAAGAAGTGGTAATTGATGAGCTTCTTATAGCCCTCTTTTGCAAAGGTCATTGCCTTTTTGTGGGAGTGCCTGGACTTGCCAAGACACTCCTTGTTAGCACCCTTGCCGATGTCTTGAACCTAAAATTTAATCGTATACAATTCACCCCCGATCTCATGCCTGCCGATATTACGGGTACGGATATATTAGAACAAGATCACGCCTCTGGGAAGAGATTCTTCAAATTTATCAAAGGCCCGATCTTCTCCAATATCCTCCTTGCTGACGAAATTAACCGGACGCCGCCAAAAACACAGGCTGCGTTACTCCAGTCAATGCAGGAATACAAGGTTACGGCAAGCGGAACTACTTACAACCTCGACCTTCCTTTCATTGTCTTTGCCACTCAGAATCCTATCGAACAGGAGGGTACGTATCCTTTACCGGAGGCACAACTGGATCGATTTATGTTCCAGATTAATGTTCAATATCCATCGAGGGAAGAAGAAATTGAAATTGTGCGAACAACCACGTCTGCCTTTAAACCAACAGTGAGCCGAATCTTTAGTCCTGAGGAAATAACGAGTCTCCAGGATTTGATTACAAGGGTTCCTGTTGCCGATTACGTGCTTGAATATGCCATACGATTAGTCCGTGCATCAAGACCTGCAGACCCCGCCGCGCCTGATTTTATAAAAAGATGGGTCAGTTGGGGGGCTGGCCCTCGCGCTTCTCAATATTTCATCCTTGGAAGCAAGGCGCGCGCTATCCTCAACGGCAGGTACGCAGCCGCCTGCGACGATGTTAGGGCAATCGCCAGGTCTATCTTACAACATCGTATCATCACCAACTTCCATGCCGAGGCCGAAGGGAAAACGTCTTTACATATCATTGATCAATTACTCGATACCGTAAAAGAGCATACGTAACGCGGATTGTTTGCCCCCGAGACACAAAGGTGATTGAAAACAATTCAGTTCCTTTTGAAATTTGTAGTTTCGGGTTTAAAACCCGAAACTCTAAACCAGAAACCCAAAACTTTCTAGGATTAATTTTATGACGGACAATCCTTTTGATCCTGTAACGTTATCAAAAATTACCAATATGGAATTACGTGCAAGACTTGTAGTCGACGGGGTATTGTCTGGCATTCACAAAAGCCCGTATAAAGGGTCGAGCGTAGAATTCCTTGAACACAAAGAATATTCCCCCGGAAATGAGATAAAACACATTGATTGGAAGGCACTGGCAAGGACGGATAAGTATTACATCAAGGAATTTGAAGAGGAAACGAATCTCAAGTGCTATATGTTCCTCGATACCAGCGGATCGATGGGATATCAATCGACAGGTGTCAGTAAGTTTGAGTATGCCGCTACCCTTGCGGCATCATTGGCATATTTATTATTAAATCAATCTGACTTTGTTGGGCTTATCAGCTTCAGTGACAGGGTACAGCAATACATACCCCCAAGGTCCAGACTCGCTCACTTGCATGTCTTGCTTAATGCCTTGACAGGATTAAAGACTGCTGGTAAGTCAAATATCAGTGGTATACTCAGCGAGTTTGTCGAAAAGATAGGCCGCCGTTCTTTAATCATTATCATATCTGATTTTTTTGATGATACGGATAAAATAATCCGTCAATTGAAATACTTTCAAGTTAAGAAAAACGAAATTATTCTATTTCAAATACTCGATCCTTACGAATTAACGTTTCCTTTCGAAACCATTACTTTTTTTGAATCAATGGAAGACGACAGGCGCATCCTGGCAGATCCAAAGGCTATTAAAGATCGATATCTTTCTGAGATTAATCGCTTTACTGAGCAATTCAAGCAGGTCTGCCTTGAAAATCAAATAGACTATTGGCTCATCGATTCTTCTATGCCGCTGGATCAGGCACTAATCAAATTTCTGGCAAGAAGAGAAAGCACCCTGCGTCCACTTCACAAACCTTGATATCAAATACCTGTAATAGCCGCTACTATCAACGGCTGCATTTTGGTTTTTAGTAAAATAGTTCAGTTTTGATATATACCTTTGATTTTTGAGTTCTACACGTATGATCTCTTTTCTTAATCCCATTTTGTTATTTGGCATTTTGGGCGCCAGCATCCCCGTCATCATCCACCTTATCAATAAGAAAAAAGCAGTCTCGCACAAATTTGCTGCCATTGATTTTATATTACAGACCAACAAGCGTGTTTATGTAAAATTCAAACTTCGACAACTGATCCTTTTAATCCTCAGAGCTTCTCTGTTTATTTTCCTTGCCATGGCTCTTGCCAAGCCGTTTCTAAAAAATTATGGTAGTGTGGTTTCAGAAAAAGACACGCCGACAAGCAACGTTATTATATTGGACGATTCATACAGTATGCAGTATTCAGAGCGCCGCGAATCGTTTTTTATATCCGCCAAGGCTGTTGCAAAGGAGATTATTAATAGTTTAACAAAGAACGATGATGCCGCTGTAATTTCCTGCTCTAGCTTGGAATCACAAGTCCTCCCCGAACTCGACTACGATAAAAAAAAGCTTTTAAACTTCATAGAACAATCACAACACACTTTCTCGACTACTCATA
>JAGWZR010000245.1 GCA_018968795.1 Planctomycetota bacterium
GGCAGAAGCCCCAGCCTTTAGGCTGGGGAGGTTTCACTTTTACTTGCCGTTAAGAACCCTTCTTTTCTTACAGATATTAAATGGTGATAGAAGTCAGATTTATATTAGACAACTTATTGCCCACCGCTTGTGGGCGGCGAAAGAAAGCAACCTAATTTACGGAAAGGGGTTTAATTTGAATAATTTCTAGGGTCTTGACTAGAACAGGGGGTTGAGTTTAATCATTTTTAACAATAGAGCATACAAGTTTTGATTGCGATAATTAAATCTAAACTCACATTCCTTGAGATGCAAGGAGAAAGTACTGTGAGGGATGCCATGAAACTTCATCAACCGCCTTTTAGCATACGACCAAAAGGATTCAATACCGTTGATGTGGCTTTTTGCATTGGCAAACTCATCATTGCCATGGTGAACTCGATAATGTTTTTTATAACCGAGGTCTACCAAGCCATTATATC
Source organism: Planctomycetota bacterium (assembly GCA_018968795.1). Lineage (GTDB taxonomy): Bacteria > Planctomycetota > Brocadiia > Brocadiales > Brocadiaceae > REEB58. The sequence goes on from JAGWZR010000245.1 coordinate 462, forward strand.
CTCTCCACTGGTCAGAATGGATAACGCTTTTGAGAGAAACTTTACCTCGAATAATGGCTTGCAGCGTGGCTTTGACACAATCAGGAATAATCTCGGTATAGACTTTACCTTGACGCTGAAGGATACCGAAAACAGGGGTTTTGCCATAAGCTCCTCGTCCGCGCTTGCCTCGTTTGCGCCGAGCGCCAAAATACGATTCGTCAATTTCTATTTCTCCTTTCAGGGGAGATTCTTGTTCAGAAAACTCGGCCATTTTGGTTCTGATCATCGTCAGGTATCGGTTAACGGTGTTTCGGTTTAAATTGCATAACAAGGAGATTTGTTGAGCATCCAGATCAAGGACAAAATGCTTTATTAATTGCCTAAATTTGGCTTCAGAAATTTTTGAACGATTTACCTATCTGTTTTTCATTGTCCTGACTAGCTTCAGAGCATATTTTATGCTCCTGTTCTAGTCAAGACCCTTTTTCTATTATCACAGCTGTTCATAATCAGTTGCCATATAACAAAATATTTTGGGAGATGCTTAGTCGATATACTCAGAACTCATTCGAGTTGATTGTAGTTGACAATGCTTCTTCTGATGGTTCGGCAGACTTTTTTCAAAGTGTTGGTGCTCGGGTACTTCGTCAAGGCAAAAACTGTAACTATTCAATAGCTATGAATATTGGAACTGGAGTTGCTATTGGCGATTTCATCTGTCAAATTAACAACGATGTAATTGTCAGCCCCTCTTGGGATAAGTTTTTGATCGACGCAATGGAAAGATACAAACTTGACTTTGCATGGCCTTCATCTATTGAATTTATGCCGACCTATGGAGAGTCAAAAAATGCCATAAAGAAGTGGCGAAAGATTGGAAAACTGCCTGCTTCTGCCACGAAGGAAAAAATACTAGCTGTCTGGGAACGGATGTATATTCCAGATTGGGAAGGCTATTGTGATTCTTTCCATAAGCGGAATAAGGGGTTGGTTGATGGCATTAATGGGCACACGTTAATGATGCGTAGGTCTGCTTGGCAAAAGATAGGAGCACATGATGAGAGGATGCTGGCAACGGACTGGGACCTCTATCTCAGGGCTAAAAAACGGGAGCTTGAATCGAGAGATCTCCGGGCGCCAAAGGTAGTATGTGATGTCTATGTACATCATTTTATGCAAACCACAGCGCGAGTTGCCACTAAGGGATATGACTCAAATGATAAGAATACTATATATGATATTAGGGATAAGTGGCCAAATGAGGAATTGAAAGACTTGTTTCCAACGCCAATGTTGTTAGAGCCGGCCCCTACCATTAACGCAAGGCCCTTTGCATATTTTAAATATGCTTTCAAGCGTTATTTTAATTTGTATCAATGGGGTGATCGCTGGTGAAGATTGCGTCAATGATTGAACACACGATAGAGAGGACGCTGGATGTTTGGCGTGAGGAATGGCCGGTATCGTTCACCAAAATAATTCTGGGGTTTGTTACTTACACTATTGGCGAAAACGGCTGTTATTGCGAAGATTAATGCGATCAAGAGGATGCGGCGTATTGATGAAATAGTGGATTCGGTTATGCAATTAGACTTGGTTTATATAATATCTGACATAATTAAGTAGACTTTTACAGACTAATATGCTATGCTGACAACATGGCATATGGGTATAGTATTGATCATAATACGCTTGAAATTATGAGAATGACCGCGGTACGCATGGTAAAACGAGGCATCCGTATCGAAGATATTGCAATGGGCATGAGATTGAATCGTTCTACCGTATTTGGATGGCTCCAAAAATATCGTCAGCATGGTCTTAAGCAATTGAAATCTAGAAAGACAACAGGGACCCCTGCGAAACTTGAGCAAGAAAACATTTTTCAGTTGATGAATATATTGCGACAGCCAGCAACTGATTATGGTTTTGCCTCTGAGCTTTGGACAGGACCTCGTGTGCGAACTCTTATACAAAAGAAGTTTGACATAAAGATGCACAGAGATTATATGCCAAGATTTTTGAGAAGATTGGGACTTGTGCGCAAAAGCCCTGAAAGGCGAGCGCTGGAACAAGATATTAAGAAAGTCAGAAGATGGAAAAGATATGAACTTCCCAAAATTACACGCTCTGCTTCTCAGTCCAAGGGACTGATTCTTTATGGAGATGAGAGTGTTTTTAAACTGATCCCTCATGTGGGTAAAACATGGACTTTTCCAGATGTTAAACCAATTGTTCGTGTTTCTGGCAAAAAAGGCATTTACGTTGCAGTCACTTCGGCTGTTAGCATAAAAGGCCATCTTCTCTTTCAAATTGCCAAGACAAATTTTAATTCTGAAACATTGATTAATTTTATGAAATCTCTGCATAAACATTTTATTAATCGTAAACTTTTCTTTATTATTGACGGAGCGCCTTGTCATAAAGCAAAAGTTGTAGGACGTTTTGCTCTGGAAAACGCATCATGGCTGTCTCTTCACTATTTGCCCGGATATTCACCAGAGTTGAATCCAGATGAAGAAGTTTGGAATACGGTAAAGATACAAAAACTAAATGCAAAACCTATTAAAGATAAAAAAGAATTACACTCTGCTGTTCTCGGTTCTTTGAGATCGATTCAAAAACGACCAAAACAGATAAAAGAGTTTTTCAATAAATAGTCTACTTAATTATGTCATATACTATATAAGGTTATTTCATCAGGCTTTGCCTTGATATTTAACAATGGATTCCCAATTTATACCTTACCGTATTAATGTTTTGAGTATCTCTTTTATAACTTCTTTCAATGACAAGATGTCAGAAGGTAACACATCATTGATTACATGCTTGTGATCTGGATAGGTTGCTATTTCTTTGTGATGTTCTGCGTTATCGTATCTGAAGATGAGTTTTTTATCTCTATTTTGGTAATGATAAGAATAAGCCATTTTTTTCATCATCGGTATAGTAATAAAGTATTCTTTAAACTGTAATTCGCTTTCGTTGGTAAAAATAATTTTCCCTCTCAGATATAATGCAACGTCTCCCCTGTTTTCAACTTGAAGATCGGCAAATAATTTACATGGCACTTCATGGATGAGCATTTCCAATTCGTGTAAGTAATCTTTTATTGTTGACATATCTCTATATCTTCAATCGTTTTTATTTTTTGTGAAAGTTCGCTTCTTAGTTTATATTCAGCCCACCAATTGAAAGTATCATCATTTTCCTCTATCTCTCCATTTTTAAATTTTTCAATAAAATCTGCAGAAGACATGTGGTATTTCTCTTCATAATTTCTGATTG
>JAGWZR010000246.1 GCA_018968795.1 Planctomycetota bacterium
CCCGACCAGTTTCCGATTGTGAATAAGCGGTGTGTTCATAAAGGAGGAATATCGCGCATCCAGAACTGGATGGACAATGATGTCTTTCAACCGCGTAGAAGACGGCAGGCTTACCTCCTTAATTTTGGAAAAAGGAATGCCCATAGAGCAGACGGGTATAAGGTCTTCATTATTATTTAGCATAAGTACGGATGCGTCTGCATCTGTAAATATCTTAAAATGTTTGGTAACCGTCCGTATAATTGATTTATAGTCTAAGGGTTTGCTGGTGGGCAGTAAAAAGACGTCTGAGAGGGTCTTAAGCCGTTGATACAACTTCTTTTCATCTGAATTAGACAACATAATATAGTACCCTGCTTTTCTCTCGAGTATAAACGGCAGTTAGCATCCGGCATCTATCCGCATATTTACTAGCATAAAGTCAATCGCTAATGCGTTTTATAACAGCCCCTAGTTTGGACAGCCGCTCTTCGAGTCGCTCATAGCCTCGATCTAAATGATAAATGCGGTCAATCTGTGTAGTTCCCTTTGCTACTAACCCCGCAAGCACAAGTCCTGCGCCTGCGCGAAGATCGGAGACCATTACACTGGCGCCTGACAAAAAAGGTTTTCCTCTTATGATCGCGCTTGATACTTCTATGCGAATATCAGCGCCCATCCTTATTAATTCTGGAACATGCATAAATCTGTCGGTAAATACCTTTTCGGTAATAATACTTTTTCCTTCAACAGTACACAACAATGCCATAAACTGCGCCTGCATGTCGGTGGGCATGCCAGGATATGGCAATGTAGTCAAGTCAACATTATGATATAAACTACTTCCTTTGATTCTAGCGTTATTATTGTCAGCAACAACTTCTACCCCAATATCTCTTAACTTATCGATTACCGCAGTAAGATGCTCTGTCCTTACGTTTTCAAGGGTAATATCGCCTTTTGTAATAGCGCCGGCAATCATGAACGTCCCTGCCTCAATCCGATCAGGAATGATTTCGTAATCAACCCCGTTAAGTTCCCGAACGCCTTCAATTATTAGCCTATCTTCCCCAATCCCCGCAATCTTTGCTCCTGCCTTGTTTAAAAAATTTGCAAGGTCCTGTACTTCCGGCTCACAAGCCGCATGTTCAATTATGGTTGTACCTTCAGCCATTACTGCCGCTGTCATTACATTACAAGTTCCAAGCACTGTTGTGCCATATTGCCCCATTAAGGAAATCTCTGTTCCTTTTAACCTGTCAGCCGCAGCGGTTATGTAACCTTCTGCTGTCTCAATCTGAGCGCCTAATGCCTTAAGACCTTTTATGTGCAAATCAATCGGGCGTTGACCAATAACACATCCTCCAGGGTATGAAACCTTTGCCTTGCGTCTCTTACTTAAGAGCGGACCCAGCACGCATATAGACGCCCTCATCTTTTTAACAAGCTCATACGGCGCTATGAATCTATCCGCATTTTCTCCATCTCTAAATATTATTTCAAAGGTTCCATCCTCAAATCTTTTTATTTCGCCGCCAAGATTCTTCAGTATTTCCGATTGCGTCTGGATATCTACAATGTCAGGTATTCCTTTTATCCGAGACGGCCCATTTAGCAATATACAAGCTGCCATAATGGGCAATGCCGCGTTTTTCGCTCCATTAATTCGCACTCTTCCTTCCAAACGATGGCATCCCTCAATGACGATTTTATCCACAATTGCCCCCCATTTGCGCAACAATAATACGATATATATGCTGATAATCTTCTATGAATTCCGGCCTTTTAAAACATTCTGCATCTTCTAACAAACACGCTACTTTCTGTATCTGCTTTTCGCCGACCTCACAGACAATCAAGCCCCCTGGCTTGAGCCATATATTTGCATCTGCAATAATACGCTTGAACATTTGCAGACCATCCTGTCCGCTGACGAGCGCTCCATACGGTTCATAATTCCTCACTTCTTCTTGTAAGTTTTCAAATTCATCAATTGCCACATACGGGGGATTGGATACAATAAAATTTACTTTTGATTTAATTTCGTATCCTTCGAGCGGTTTAAAGGTATCGCCGCACAAAAACGTTATCTTATCCAGTACGTGATGTCTCTCCGCATTGATTTTAGCAACAATTAAGGCGTCGGGGGATATATCAACGGCAAATATCCTGGCGCTGCTTATTTTTGTTGCGAGAGTTATCGCAATATTACCACTACCAACTCCAATATCCACTATTACAATTTCACGCTCTTTCGATAGAATTTGTGATTTTTTTATCACGGCCTCTACCAGCAATTCTGTTTCGGGGCGTGGAATCAACACTCGTTCGTCAACATAAAAATCTAAGGACATAAATTCAGCATGATTTGTGATATATTGCAGGGGAACTCGCTGCGCGCGTCTCTGGATGGCTTTCCCGTAGCTTACAGCTACGCTTTCACTAATGTCTTTGGCAGGATGCGTGTAAAGATCAATGCGTCTACAACCCATTAAATATGCTAAAATGACCTCTGCATCCAAACGCGGTGAGTCAACGCCGTGCTCTCGTAAAATATTACTTGCCCAATTAACAAGACTGGACATGGTACATTCACCCGAGAACACGTTATTTACCATATCCTTTAATTCTCCATTTCGAAAGGATAGCGTAGAAAAAATGGCAAATTTCGTTGCCTTTTGTAACTACTTTTAGACATTTTTAACTATTCGTTTCATCTTTGTTATTAATAAACCCCAGTCTTTGCCTTACAAAAATAAGGTATATCGCAGAGAAGTTCTTGGGTAAGAAGGAACGAACTAACAGGCTTGGTTTTATCTGATTGCGAGTGTAAGGATTGCTCAATCTGGCGCAAAGAAGAAGCACCCTTTGTTTTCACCAGCATTTTGTTAGGAAAATTTAAGTAATTAACTCTTAGCTTTTTTATATGCTCGCTGCAAATTGTTTTAACTGTTCTTCTTTGTAATGAGCCATTAAGGCGTCAATGATTTCGCCTAAATGACCCAGCACGACCTGATCTAAATTGTGCACGGAAAAATTTATGCGGTGGTCGGTAACTCGATTTTGAGGATAATTATACGTGCGAATTTTTTCACTACGGTCTCCTGTTCCTATCTGATCACGTCGAATTTGATCTCGTTCGCTCCGTTTTTGTTCCTCGATTAATTCATAGAGTCGGCTTCTCAAAATACGCATTGCCTTTGCGCGGTTCTTGTGTTGGGATTTCTCGTCGAGGCATTTCACAATCAACCCGGTAGGAACATGGGTGATTCTCACGGCTGAACTTGTCTTGTTAACCTTTTGCCCCCCCGGACCCGAGGCGCGGAACGTATCCACGAGGATGTCATTTGGATTAATATCAATCTCTACTTCTTCAATTTCAGGCAGAATCGCCACTGTTGCAGTTGAGGTGTGAACCCTGCCGCTGGCCTCTGTCCGCGGGACCCTTTGGACACGATGCGTCCCGCTCTCAAAACGCAATTTTTGATATACATTCTTTCCCTCAATGGAAAAGGTAACGTCCCTGAACCCATCCAAAGCTGTCTCACTGCTGTCGAAAATCTCCACCCTCCACCCCTGACTTTCTGCATACTTGGTGTACATGCGAAATAGGTCGGCTGCGAAGATGGCGGCCTCCTCTCCCCCTGTTCCGGCGCGTATTTCAGCAATTACGTTCTTACTAGCGGTTTTATCCTCAGCAATAAATAATCCTTTAACTTCATCCATTATCGCCTCTTCTTGTTTCTCCAA
>JAGWZR010000247.1 GCA_018968795.1 Planctomycetota bacterium
CGCATACAAAACGTTGTTATTGGAGGAAGATAATTGGATATTCTGGAACTGCTTTTGTTTGCCAAAAAAGAGAATGCCTCAGATCTTCATATAAGCGCTGGAGAACCCCCCATGATCCGTATTCATGGGGATATGAGGAAGATTGACGTTCCCCTGTTAAGCAAAGAAGACGTGCATAAGATACTCTACGATATTCTTATCGATCAACAACGCAAGACCTACGAGGAACACCACGAGCTGGACTTTGCTATTGTGTTGGGCAATGCAGGACGATTCAGGGTAAATGCCTTTTTGCAAAACAGGGGAGAATCCATCGTGTTCAGAACAATACCTACGGCTATTCCCACCATGGAACAGCTTGGTATGCCAAAGATCGTTAGCGATTTAACGAAAAAAGAAAAAGGCCTTGTGCTCGTAACAGGACCTACCGGCTGCGGGAAAACGACTACGCTAGCGGCAATGATTGATCTTATCAACCGCGAGGAAAAATGTCATATCCTCACCATTGAAGACCCTATTGAATTTGTGCATCAGTCTAAGAATAGTCTCGTTAACCAGCGGGAGCTAGGGCCGCACACCCACAGCTTCGCAAATGCCCTGCGATCGGCTTTACGCGAAGACCCCGATGTTATTCTGGTAGGCGAAATGAGGGATTTGGAGACAATTTCCCTGGCGCTTACTGCGGCTGAGACCGGTCACCTTGTTTTTGGCACATTACACACATCCAGCGCGCCTAAGACAGTTGATAGAATAATTGACGTATTCCCACCCGGGCAACAGGAACAGGTGCGCAGTATGTTCTCTGAATCTATCCAGGCAGTGCTAACGCAGCAGCTCTTAAAACGAAAGGATGGAAAAGGGCGTATCGCCGCGCTTGAAATTATGGTTGGCACACCGGCAATAAGAAATCTGATCCGAGAAAATAAGATTGCTCAGATACCTTCGTCTTTACAGACTGGACGACAATACGGCATGCAGACCATGGATCAAACCTTGATAGGGCTTTACCAGAGGGATTTGGTCACAAGAGAGACCATCGAAAAGTTGGCGAGCGGTCCGAGTGTGTTGAGCGGTATTAAATAACATGTCAGCTTGGAGACATAATGGAAATTAAAGACCTGCTGCAGGAAATGGTCAGCATGGACGCCTCGGACATTTACATCACCGTGGATATTCCCCCTATTTACCGCAAAGAGGGCATCAACACCCCCTTTGGCACAAAAAAACTAACCGCCGAAGATACCAGAGGTCTTGCGGAAACAATCATGAGCGAAAAACAAAGAAAAGATTTTTATGAAAAAATGGAGATGAACCTCGCCCTGTATTATCCGGAGCTAGGCCGCTTTCGCGTAAATATCTTTTTCCAGCAGAGAAATATCGGGCTCGTTATTCGACAGATAAAACTGAGCATCAAGACCATCGACGACTTGAACCTCCCTCAGATTCTTAAGAAAATTGCCATGACAAAAAGAGGCCTGTCGCTTGTAGTCGGCGCCACAGGCTCAGGAAAATCAACCACCCTGGCGGCAATGATTGATTACAGAAATACCAATAGCTCAGGACATATAATCACGGTAGAAGACCCCATCGAGTTTGTGCACCAACACCAAAAATCCATCATTACACAGCGGGAGGTTGGCTTAGACACGTTATCATTCGGCGATGCGCTTAAAAACACTTTGCGTCAAGCGCCTGATGTTATCCTTGTCGGCGAGGTCCGTGACATAGAAACCATGGAATCAGCCATCACATTCGCTGAGACAGGCCATCTATGCTTAGGAACGCTCCATGCTAATAATGCCAATCAGGCTATAGAACGAATCATAAACTTTTTCCCTCCAGAACGTCACGAACAAATATATTTGTTACTTTCGCTTAATCTTCACTCCATTATTTCGCAAAGGCTGGTGCCGGCAAAGGACGGGAAACGAGCTGCGGCTTTTGAAATACTGCTTGATACGCCCAGAATCAAAGACCTCATCCTCAAGAAGCAGATTGCATTACTCAAAGCAACAATATCAAAAGGGACACAGGAAGGCATGATAACCTTTGATCAATCATTATTCAATCTTTACAAAGAAGGAAAGATTACCCATGAAAACGCGCTCGCTTATGCGGACAGCGCCAACGACCTGCGGATACGAATAAAAACGGAAGGGATTAGCGAAATAAAAGAAGATAAAACCGCAAGTTTTAAGTTAATGCAATAATGCAGAAAGATAAAATATCAAAAATACCTAGCGCAGCAAAGCCGCAACCAAAAGACCCCCTCTCTTTTCCCCTTTCGCAAGGGGGGGACACAGTAATACTATATAATTAATTCTGCAATCACCAATCTGTATTCCACAATCTGCGCTTCATTTCGCCAGCACTTCTCGTATCAACCTTTCGGCTGTCTTCATCAGAGCATCAATATCTTCCGGAAGCCTCGACTCCACATAAAATCTTACCTTTGGTTCTGTGCCGGACGGCCTTATCAAAAACCATGAACCGTCATCGAGGACAACCTTTATTCCATCAACTTGTATCACAGTCTTAATATTTTTTATAGCGCCGCCGATAGCTACTTTGCTTCCCACGGTGAGCTTATCTTTAAGGCATGAAAGCTTTTCAAGGAGCGGTTTACCTGCAAGGGCACGATCAACCTCTATTCCCGTCCTCTCCGGAAAATAAGCCCCAAATTCTTCCTCAAGGTTATGTAAATACTCGTTGATATTTTTTCTGGTGGCTGCCATCATCTCAATCGCAATCAAAAGCCCAAACATGGCGTCTTTTTCGAGGGTATTGTTGTAGCCTGAAATACCGTCGCTTTCTTCGTAGATAACGATAGCCCTCTCCCTTGCGTTAGGAAGCATATAGGGCCTGAAATTCTTGAAACCAACTGCCGTTTCTTTTATGGGGATGTCGAGCTTCTCGGCAATGGCATTTCCAAAATTACTCGTAGCGACAGACTTCACCAGCACACCCGCGATGCGCTTGTACTTGTGCAAAAAGTGCAGCGCCATACCTCCAAAGTGATTCATGGAAATGTCCGCCTCCCCATCGGTAAACCGTATCCTGTCTCCATCGGGGTCTATGACAACGCCCAACTTAAATTTATTCTGGCTCGTTCTCAGCAAATCCATCACCAGCTTTATATTTTTTGCCGAAGGCTCGGGCGGTATTCCGCCAAACAGACAGTCATCGTCCGTCCTTAAGTACTTTATCTTGGGACTCTCGCCGATAAGCATATTGGGTCTTCCCCTTGAAGCGCCATGGACGTGGTCAATACAGATACAACAGTCTTCCTCGCTTATAAAGCGCTTTATCCTTTCAAGGTCCAACGTGCCGCGTTTCTTAAGAAAATCCTTATAAAGCGCTATCGTGTTTATCTTTTGAAAACTCACCGGTTTTATTTCTTTGATAACCGCCTTTCGAGCCATAAACCCGTTTGCGTTTTTCTCGATAATCTTTGTTATCTCCGGGCCGGCAGGACCTCCATCCGCGGGATTAAACTTGAATCCCGAGTAATTGGCCGGATTGTGTGAAGGCGTGAGGTTTATGGAACATGCCGCGTTTAGCATGTCAATAGCGGCGGAAAATTCAGGTGTCGTAGCCTCGCCTGCATAGTAGACTTTTATCCCTTCTTGTTCAAGCAACCCCATTACCGATGAGGCGAATTCAGGACCGAGAAATCTGTTGTCATGGCCTACAATCACGCCGCGCTCCTTGA
>JAGWZR010000248.1 GCA_018968795.1 Planctomycetota bacterium
GCGAGGTTGTGGGCGTTGAGCCAGGCGAGGCAGATTGGAATCTCGATGTGTTAGAAGCTCTATTTAATTTTTATTTTGTTCAACCGGCAACAATCAAAAAGAAAAGGGAAATACTAGATCTCAAACTTAAGGAAGTTGATAAAAGGGGCGTGAAAAAGGTCTAATGATAAGAGGTCGTTGTTTTATAGGTAAAATTATGCTGGTCAAAAAGTGGCCGTAATACTCACAAATTAACTGGATGGTAACACCCTTGTAATGCCAACTGCAGAAGCCATAACCGCTCGCAGTTGGCTTTTTTGTTTTAAGAGTGGAAAAGGAAAAACTAAATTAAGGTATAGGGTTCGCGAACCAAAAAGGTAGGGTTAAACTCGACCCTGCCGTTTGTCAATTCCACTTTTGTCAAATGAGTGTTTGATTAATAACAGAAATAATAGTATAGTGTTTAGACTCAAAATTTCACTTACAAAATCTTAGTTGTTGAGGTTATGTATGGCAAGTACAATAGGTGTCTCTATCGTCCGCTGTACGAGCTACGAGAAGGAAAAACTTATTGCTGCTATTGACAGGATCTTTGACCATTTTGGCGGCATTCATACTATCATAAAAAAAGGATCAAGGGTACTGCTAAAACCAAACCTGCTGAAGGAGAGCGAGACTGAAGAGTGCATTATTACGCATCCCATAGTTATAGAAGCGGTAGCAGAAAAGGTTCTGGAATTAGGTGCAATACCTATTATTGGCGACAGCCCCGCCTTTGGCGCCGTGTCGAAGATTGCGAGGAGAGTAGGTATGGATCAGTTTGCAAATAAACACGGTATCGAGATCGTTGAGCTTGATATGCCTCGTAGAGTCAGGGCAAAATGTGGAACGAAGTCGTTTTCGCTCACGGTTTCTGGCAGGGCTTTAGACGTAGATGCCATCATCAACCTTCCCAAGCTCAAGGCGCATGGACAACTGCTTTACACCGCTGCGGTGAAGAATATGTACGGATGCGTCAGCGGCAAGAGGAAGGCGTGGCGACATTTCAGGTCGAATGATGATCTTGTGTGGTATACGGAGATGCTGTTAGCCAATTATCATGCCGTAAAACCTGCCTTCACCATCGTAGATGCTGTTATAGCTATGGAGAAACATGGGCCAACGGGAGGAATACCGAAGCATGTTTCTCTAATTCTTGGAGGTATCGATTGCATTGCTCTTGACCGGGTCATAGCGGAGATTATTGATGTTCCACCTTCTCAAGTACCGATATTAGAAGCGGCGAAATCCCATAATATAGGAGAGCAAAATTTGGACAAGATAGAAATTTTTGGAGAGCCAATATCTTCAGCAGAGGTATCTAATTTTATGCTTCCCAAGTTATCTCCAATAGGTTTCAATGCGTTCAGGGTCACGAAGAGCCTTGCCAAACATCTTTGGATGAAGAGTTTTGCCAAATCTATGGTGTTTCTTTTGGCGTTTAATCTTTTATTGCCGCTATATGCTTTTTCAGAGGCAGACAGGTCAAAAAGTTTTCCATCACAGATTGCCGTAGATGATATCATTCATGTGCCGACAGGCACGAAAATAAAATTTTCTGATCTTACGCGTTTTTTTGATTGTGTAAATGTGCTCTATGTCGGGGAAACCCATGCCAACAAGGCGTCTCACCAGGTGCAGTTAAAGATACTCAAGTCATGCTACGAAAAATTTGGAAGTAACCTTGCCGTTGGTATGGAGATGTTTACAAGACCGTATCAACCATTTTTAGATCAGTGGATATCGGGCGAAATTGACGAAAAGAAATTGCTGGAAGATACGCTATGGGATAAAGAGTGGGGATATGATTATGATTTATACAAAGACATAATGGACTTTGCGCGCGAAAAGAAAATTCCCGTAATTGCCTTAAATGCGCAAAAAGAAGTGGTGAGAATGGTAAGCAGTAAAGGTCTGAAAGGTCTGAGCGACGAAGAGAGGAAAAAATTACCGGAAATTGACACAACCGATTTTTTTCATAGAGTCTATTTGCAAAAAGCTATTGAAGGACATATAGATCGTTCAGCCGATATAGAAAAATACAATGACGTACAGTGTTTATGGGAAGAATACATGGCCCAAACAATTGTGGATTATTTATCCTCCTGGGAAGGCAAAGATAAAAAGTTTTTGGTTTTTGCGGGTAATGGCCATATAATTTACGATTTTGGTATTCCGAAAAAAGTATTTCAACGCGCACCCTTGCCTTATTACACGATTTACCCGGCCGATTTTCAGGGGAACAAGCCAGCAAGCGATCAGGGACTGTTTTTGCAAGAGATCCCCTTGGAGCCGGCTGATTTCATCTGGGTTATTTCTCCTCTTGGCATAGAAAACAAGAGGATATATTTGGGGGTTCAAATTCAAAGGACGAGCGACAATAAACTGGTTATACAAGAAATAAACCCAAAAAGTCCTGCCGAAAAGGCCGGGTTCACGGTGGGCGATATCATCCTGTCCATTGATGGAAAAATCATGAAGAGTGTTATGGAAATGGTTCATTACTTACAGACCAAGCAGTTTGGTGATACCTGTATGGTGGATATCGATCGAGATGGGGCGAAAATTTCTTACAACGTCACCCTTTTTGAAATAGAAGAGAAGTGAATTTGTTGTCTTTAGGTGGAAAGATACGTAAGCGTCTTTGCGAGTGAAAGCGAAGCATCTACATTTTGAGATTGTGTCGGGCTAACGCTTGTGGTTATGTTATACCCTTATCTCGTTCGATGATTTCTTTCAGGACGATAGCGCTATTATGTTCCTCGTCGCGAGCAGCGTAAACAAAGGCGATTGTACCTTCTTTGCTCTTCCGTTTTAAAATACTGACCACATCTTTTTTCTGTCTGAGTTCAGTTCGATAACGTTTGCGGAACTCCTCCCATTTTGCGGGGTCATGGCCAAACCATTTTCTTAATTCTGAACTTGGCGCCGCTTCCTTAAGCCACAGGGCAATTGCTGCACGTTCCTTTGTGATGCCACGTGGCCAGAGCCGTTCGACCAATATTCTGAAACCATCATCTTTTGTTGGTTCTTCGTACACACGTTTTAATTTGATCATGGCAACCCTTTTAGTTTTTCTCCGTAATTCATTTTCTCTTCTGATTATTCATCAGTTGTAAATGGGTCGTCTGCCATTGTTCCATGGAACTTCTCTGCATGGGTAAGGGCGTCCTGCCGTTGTTGAAAGACATGGATATGGTTATCGTTGGTTTCGTTTGTGATCAGCTCGCTTGCAACAAAATATGCCATGTATGAGTCGATCTTGTTGCCTCTGATTTCATCAGTGACAATCACGTGGTCAATCAATGGAACATTTTTTTTGTACCATTGGGTTGCGCAATAGATAGAGCAAAATTTCTTCGTTGAACCGTCTTTAAGGACAATATCAACCTCGTAAATAGGGGTAACTGCAGAACCATCATAAGCACAATGCGGGGTTTTCAGGAATTTTTGATAAGACACTCCCATCAGTGCGATGATTAAAATAATAACAAGTCCTAGCCAGAATTTCCTTGTCATATTTGTGATTTAATTAAAAAGTTTACTACAGAGGACACGGAGAAAAATATCAGATTTTAATTGTATTTATAGTGAACGACTTAAATTAATCCTGTCTAAATTAAAATTAAATGTATCGTTACCATAATAAGAGAGGCCAGTAAACAAAAGGCAGATAAGGTATTTACCTTCGCC
>JAGWZR010000249.1 GCA_018968795.1 Planctomycetota bacterium
GCAAGAAGAGACTGGGGGTTTGCACCGGAATATGTACTATGTCAATGGCTGATGCTTCAGCAAGACGAGCCAGACGACTATGTAATTGGTACAGGCGAAAGCCATTCTGTAAGGGAATTTGTGGAGCATGCACTTAACTATGCTGGCATTGAAATAGAATGGAAGGGGAAAGGGAAGGGGGAAAAAGGCATTGTTCGTTCCGTAGCTACAGCCTCAACCTTAAATGCTGGAGATATTTTGATTGAGATTGACCCACACTATTTCCGTCCAACGGAAGTCAATTTTCTCCTTGCCGATGCATCAAAAGCAAAGAAAAACCTCGGCTGGGAACCTAAAATCACATTTAAAGAACTTGTGAAAATAATGGTAGATGCAGATATGCAACTTGCTGGATTAACACCTATTGGCGAAGGAGAAAAGATTCTTAATAAAAAAGGAATACATTGGACGAAAAATAAACTTACGACAGGTTATGGAAAAGAATGCTAAAATTTATGTTGCAGGCCATCGCGGCATGGTTGGTTCGTCTATAGTACGAAAGCTTAATGCGGATGGATATACGAACATAGTTACACGAGCAAGCGCAGAACTCGACTTGCGGAGGCAATTAGACGTTGAGACTTTTTTCGAAAGAGAGCGCTCTGAATATGTCTTCTTCGCAGCTGGAAAAGTAGGTGGAATTCTGGCTAACAATACCTATAAAGCCGAGTTTATTTATGACAATATTATAATGGCAACCAATGTAATACATTCTGCATACCGCTATGGGGCAAAAAAACTCCTAAACCTTGGCTCTTCATGTATATATCCGAAGTTTGCACCTCAACCAATGAAGGAGGAGTGTTTACTAACGGGAAGTCTTGAACTGACTAATGAGCCGTATGCCATAGCAAAAATTGCAGCCATCAAGTTATGTAAATATTACAATGAACGATATGGGACCAACTTTACTTCTGCCATGCCATCAAATCTTTACGGGCAAAATGACAACTTTGACCTTGAGACATGTCATGTATTACCAGCCCTCATAAGGAAATTTCACCTTGCAAAACTTTTAAGGCAGAAGAACTATGACGAAATTAAAAAAGACCTCAATACGTTTCCTGTGGGTTTTAGCCTCAACCTTAATCTCAACCCCGATCTTATTCTCGAGAAACTTGGCATTACCTCTGAATATTTACTGCTTTGGGGAAGCGGAGAGCCTTATAGAGAGTTTCTTTATGTAAATGACCTTGTGGATGCCTGTATCTTCTTGATGGAGCGTTACAGCGCTAAAGAGATTGGCGAATTCGTCAATATAGGAACAGGAGAAGATATAAAAATAAAAGATCTGGCGAAGCTTGTAAAAGAAATTGTGAAATACGACGGTGAGATAAAACACGATTTATCAAAACCTGATGGAATGCCAAGAAAACTTCTGGATATTTCAAAAATAAAATCTT
Organism: Planctomycetota bacterium; assembly: GCA_018968795.1. Lineage (GTDB taxonomy): Bacteria > Planctomycetota > Brocadiia > Brocadiales > Brocadiaceae > REEB58. The sequence continues at coordinate 1,443 of JAGWZR010000249.1, forward strand.
TGGGATGGAAATCAAAAACAAATCTGGAAGAAGGAATAAAAAAAACCTATGAATGGTATCTTTCAAGTTAAGATGCTTTTAATCTAAATATTGTATCCCTTTTCTACCAAATAAATTTAAGAGGTGTGCAGTGAAAGTTGTCATATTGGCAGGGGGTTTTGGAACAAGATTAAGCGAAGAGACTGATTTAAAATCTAAGCCTATGGTTGAAATCGGTGGTAAGCCGATTATATGGCATATAATGAAGAGTTATTCTCATTATGGATTCAATGAGTTTGTTATTTGTCTGGGGTATAAAGGATATGTTATTAAGGAATACTTTGCTAACTATTTCCTTCATCAATCCGACGTTACAATAGATATGAGGGGAAATCAAAATAATATTGAAATTCATAACTGCAACGCAGAAGAGTGGAAGATTACGCTTGTCGATACAGGATTGAACACAATGACCGGCGGCAGAATAAAGAGGATTAGAAATTATATCGGTAATGAAACTTTTATGCTCACCTATGGTGATGGCGTTGCAAATATTAATTTGCAGAACCTGTTGGAGTTTCATGGTAAATATGGGAAGTATGCAACGGTTACATCCGTCCAACCATCCGGCAAATTTGGAGCTTTGGAGTTAGATGATAGAAATAAGGTATTATCCTTTCAGGAAAAGCCAAAAGGAGACGGTGCTTGGATAAATGCTGGATTTTTTGTTTTAGAACCGAAAGTGTTCGATTATATTAAAGAAGATGAAACTATCTGGGAAAGAGAGCCACTTGAAGGTATAGCCAAAGACGGACAGCTTATGGCATACAAGCATCATGAATTCTGGAAATGTATGGATACCTTAAGGGATAGAGTGGAACTGGAAAACTTGTGGGCCTCAGGTAATGCGCCTTGGAAGGTCTGGGCTTGAAGAAGTCGGTGCAATGATAAACAAATCCTTCTGGAAAAATAGGCGGGTTTTCATAACCGGCCATACGGGTTTTAAGGGTTCATGGATGTGTCTCTGGTTGCATTCACTGGGTGCGAAAATAACCGGTTACGCCTTGAACCCACCGACCGAGCCGAGCTTGTATAGGCTTTGCAGAATCAATCAGTTGGTTAATTCAGTAATTGCCGATGTTCGTGACGGTGAAAAACTGGAGAAAACAATGCTGGCTGTTTCCCCAGAGGTTGTCATCCACATGGCAGCCCAGCCGCTGGTTCGAGATTCGTACAAAAGTCCCGTAGAAACGTATTCGATTAATGTCATGGGAACGGTGAATCTCTTTGAGTCGATAAGGAAGTGCAATAGTGTGAGGGCAGCCGTAAACGTAACCACTGACAAATGCTATGAGAACAAAGAGTGGTTTTGGGGTTACAGGGAAAACGAACCTCTAGGTGGCTATGACCCGTATTCCAGCAGCAAGGCTTGCTCGGAACTTGTTACTTCTGCATACAGAAACTCTTTTTTTAATCCAAGAGATTATTCCAATCATGGCGTGGCTGTTGCCTCCGCCAGGGCCGGGAATGTCATAGGAGGAGGAGACTGGGCAGTCGACAGGCTTATACCTGATTGTGTTAGAGCACTTTTAAACGGAGAAAAGATAATAATCAGAAACCCTAATGCCATAAGACCGTGGCAGCATGTGTTGGAACCACTTTCTGGCTACTTGTTACTTTCACAGAAGTTATTCGAGGCAGGTCCGCGCTTTGCGTATGGATGGAACTTCGGTCCGAATGACGAGGATGCCAAACCGGTGGATTGGATAGTCCGGGAATTGTGCGTAAAGTGGGGAGAAGGCGCGTCTTACGAAATAGACAAAAAGAAGCATCCCCATGAAGCACACTACCTGAAGCTCGACTGTTCAAAGGCCAAGGCTGAGTTGGGATGGCATCTGAGGTGGAATCTGGAGACGGCAATTGACAGCATTATTGAGTGGACAAGGGCATATAAAGAAAAAAAACAGTTGTTGGATATAAGCCTGAAGCAGATTGAAGAGTATGCGAGGATAACGGATTAGAGAACAGGAGGAGCGATATGCAAGCACTGAGGATGATTAGAGAGACTTCAGAAGAGGGGACACTACATATCCAAGTTCCTAAAAACTTTGGGAATAAGGTCGAAGTTATTGTGATTCCAGCAAATGAAGAAGTGAACACTATATCTTTGAAAGAATCTGAAATGAATGAGGAAGAAGTCTTTCTTGTAGCATCATACCAAGCAGTCATTGAAGACGACGAGGAAGAAGACGCCGTGTGGAGGAAGTATATTAAATGATAATGGATTA
>JAGWZR010000250.1 GCA_018968795.1 Planctomycetota bacterium
GGCTGCCAATCGAGCCGATATGAAATTTAGCCTACATTACGACTAACGCAAACGTGCGCAAATGAAAACGGATTAACGCCTAAAACACGTGGCTAAATATCCAACCGTAAAAAGCAATACGGGTTGTTAATTTGTGCATCCGCAAAATAAAAAGTTAGTAAAAATAACGGTAAGGGCAATATGAAACATTTAGAAAAATGTTATGGCATGGCAAGGGGTTCGATCCCCCATTGCCCTTCTATCTTATTTAAACAAAACAAAACAAAGTATTATGAGCAAGCAAGTGCAAATTGTTGAAACCGTGCGTAACGAAGTTTCAGCAATACTTTTAGGGATGCAAGGCATTTCTAAAGAGAAAGCGGGAAAACTGGTAGTAAAATCGTTTGGCATTGATAAAAAATTCAATGCTTGGCTTAATGCCGATTTTTCTAAAGGTTTGACCGTGTTTACGCAAAAAGAAAAACGCGAACGCCTTTTAAAGGCCGTGGAATCTTGGGGCATAACTGATACAAAGCGCAAACAAGCTTTGATTATCGCAATGGCCGAGGCTGACATACAAGATCAAGTCCGCGAAAAGGTAGCGGAAGTTACTTTGGAGGGAAAATTGCCAATGTCGGAAGAACAAAAAGCCCAACATGAACGGCAAATTATCGCTTATGGCCAATTCTTGGCTAAGGATATGAACGCAGGTATCGCAGATTTGGGCGTTTTCTTGGGCGCATTTGAAGAAGTAAAAGAAGTTAAACCGGAACTTGTTGCTGCTTAACTTTAAGGTTTAGCCAAGAGGGGGATAAAATTTGGGTTTTACGTGGGCAAAGTAAACATTAGTGGAACTTAGCCCTAATTACAAGTCAATCCTTTTTATTACTAACTTTAACTTGCCCATTTTATGGAAACACTTAGGTTTAAAAATCGTTTTCGGGTTAAGTATAACGGCAAGGTTTTGGCTCTCAACTCCGTTACCAATACAAAAGGGTATAGCCAGTTCGTGGCGGGGTTTTCTACATTGGATGAAGCGGTTAAAACAAGGCGTGCGTATGCTGCAATAAGAGGCATTGATGAAAATCAAATGGTTATTGAATCTTATTCAGAATCACTGCGCCATTGGGTTCCTTCGTTTAGCGTGGAGGCAAATGAATATTTTAAAAAGGCGAAAACCTTTTCGGGCAAAGGGCTTAGGTTTAAAAATCTTGAATCCCCAAAGGACGGTAAGTATAACCCTGCCAAATATTACGGCATCGAGGTGCAATTTGCAAAGTCAGTAGAATTTAGCAAAGGCAAATCAGTTTTGCCAAAAGAAAAAAAGGTTAAACATGGCTATGTACCGGGTAAATACGCGGCATTAATAAAAAATGACTATGGAGTTTTGAATCTCGGAGAATCTTTAATAACATCACTTAGCAAAAAAGGGCTTGGCAAAAAAGCATTGAGAAAATATTTACGAAGTAACGGCTATTCAGTTTGTCAATCAATAAGTATTTGTGAAAAAGTTGTTAAATTTATTGCTGCTGGAGTATAAAGGCTATGGCTATGGCTATGGCTATGGCGGAGGCTATGGCTATGGCTATGGCGGAGGCTATGGCTGTGGCAATGGCGATGGCTATGGCTATGGCGGAAACGGTGGCGATGATGGCGATGGTGGTGGCCATGGTGGTGGCCATGGCGGTGGTTATGGCGGTGGCGATGGCGATGGCGATGGCGGTAGCTATGCCAATGGCGATGGTTATGGCTACGGGGATTCTGTTGGTTACGGTAATGGGGAAGGCAGTGGGGGTGGCGTTGACCATAACGATGGCATCTATAAAGCCAAAGTATTCGGTCATTGGTTTGAAGTTTCTGGCAAAATAGCGAACAGCCTTTGCAGGAACATCCCCCAAAACCTTCTCCACAACATTGACAAGAAGTTTATACAGTCCGTTGACAACCTCGAATCCTTGAGGCTGCTGCGCGACAAGCTCGGCCTTGAAAAGTACATAGCCCTCATGGGCGCGGAGGAAATCCATTCTTCCGTAGACCACCAAGGCAACCGCATGAGGCTTTTCCATTGCTATGAAGCTGGGGAAGCCTCCACGCTGCTTGAGGTTGTCTGCCCCTCGACAAAACGTATGTACCACCTGTACCCTCCCGACCAAAGTGCCGTTACCTGTGAGAAGGCAAAAGCATCTACGTTCGGGGATAAAACACTATCATTGCGCCAAGGGGACGTAGGGCTTATGAACCTAAAAGACCTCGTTATATCTTTTCCGATAATAGAAACTTAAAACAAAACAATTTTAAATATGTTCATTCTATTTTTTATTTTATTTACAATTGCATTGTGCGGGTTTATCTATAACATGGTAGCTGGAATAAAAAATTCCAAAATTTCCCATCAGTATTACATGATGGAAAATCCTTCTTACTACAAAAAAGCCAATTTTTTTGCTTTTGCAATAATTATAACATTTTACATTTTACTTAAAAGTTTACACGGATGAACTTAATTTACACTTGTTCTTGTTGTGGAAAACCTATTTCTAAAATAAGAATAGCAAGCTATATTGATAGGGGAATTTCTCTATTAAAAATAGAATGCGTAAAATGTATAACAAAACGAATTATAGAAAATCGGTATTTACTTATTCAACAACAAAAATGTTAACAAAAAAAGAAAAAATCGCACAACTAATAATTTGTTTTGCAATGTCCGATGTTGTTATGAACACGGATAGCCATTATGAAATATATTGCGCATTTTTAAATGCCCAAGACAAAGAAGATGTTGCAGATCACTTTAGCTTTGTAAATGTAAATGGTGATTTAGATGAAGTTTTGATGGTTCAGGAATTTGATGAATACTTTATAGATCAAGTACTTGAAGTAATCAACAATAAAATCGTAAAAATTAATCAATTTATCCAAGACATCAAATCTTTATAATTTTACAAAAACTATTTTAAATTAAACCAAAATGCGCAGAATGAAAATTCTTTTATACGCGGATTCTTATAACGATAAAGTTGGTTGTGGCGTCAATTATCTTTCGTTCGCACAACAATTTGGAGAAGTACTTTTGGCAACCCCCGATAACAATCTTAACGAGATGGCTGCCGCTGCTGATATTTTATTTATTCCTGGGGGAGCAGATGTTGATCCCATCCGTTATGGCGAGCGACCTAGCCCGCATTGCGGTCGCCCGAATGGTCAATACGAATATTTAGATAAATATTTACTTGATCCTTGGCTTAAAACCAATAAGCCAATTATTGGTGTATGCCGTGGATTGCAGGCCCTGAATGTAGCTGCTGGTGGTACACTATGGCAAGATCTTTTCCATCATGTTGGTGGCGAAGATCGTACTGAGCTTGGCCATAAAATTTACACTAACATTCCAAATTGGCGTATTGTCCCAGTAAATTCTTATCATCATCAAGGGATCAAGGATTTAGCTCCCGATTTTATCGACATAGCATGGGCTACACTTGATAAGTATTGCCCAACTACGTTACGTAACAAGTATTACCGTCCCAGATTAATAGAACATGACAATGGGAAAATAAGCCGTAGCAAAGAAACTTATTCATGCTTAATTGAAGTAATCCAACATAAAACAAAACCTTGGGTTGCATTTCAATACCACCCAGAAGATTTTAATTGCCCGTTTGCTATCTCGTTGATAGAGAGTACTTTACAGAGATACAAACCCGAATTTA
>JAGWZR010000251.1 GCA_018968795.1 Planctomycetota bacterium
AAAGTATCGAAGTTTTAGGGGCGGACGTGCTTGATTTTCGCGTATTTCCCGACCATCACGTCTATACCCCTTTTGAATTAAGAACATTGAATGAAGCAGCGCAACGTATTAAACCAGAAGCAATTATTATTACCCAAAAGGATAGGGTAAAAATCAAAAACCACCGAACCCTATGGGATTTCCCATTGTGGACACTAAAGATGGAAATTAGTATCGTAAAAGGTTATGAAATTTTTGAAAATAAGATTAATGCCATTCTGAACTGAAAGGAGAAATAAATGGCTCATAAAATCACAAACGAATGCATAAATTGCGGGGCCTGTGAGAGCGAATGCCCTGTAAACGCCATATCGGAGTCGGAAGATTTTAGGGTAATTAACGCCGATCTCTGTACTGATTGCGGCAATTGTGTGGCAGTGTGCCCTGTAGAGGCAATTCTCGCTCCGTAAGCATATTCCATTTAGGAAGGAAACGGGATGACAAAGCAAAATGGGACGAATTCTTTTCCACCTTTCGATCTCAGTAAAATTAAGACGTATTCAATAAAGGAACGAAAGAATCTTTCAGATATCAACCTGTTCGCCAAGCCCGTCCTACCCAAGGATGGAATGCACGCTTTTTTTGAATCCCTTCCAGAAATCTTAGCTTCGTCAAATCTAAGGAAGGTAATTGACACAATAGCCCAGGCATATAAAAAAAAACACCTTGTGGTAATGGCGTTTGGCGCACATGTTATAAAGTGCGGGCTATCGCCGTTAATCATAGACCTCATGAAGCGACACGTAATAACAGCGCTTGCCATGAACGGCGCCGCCGCGATCCATGATTATGAAGTATCGCTCATTGGGGCAACTTCTGAAGATGTGGCTGCCAGTCTAAAAGACGGCAGTTTTGGTATGGCAAAGGAAACGGCTGATGCCTTTCAAGCTGCATCTGCCGAAGGGACAAGAGAGAATATTGGTCTTGGACGAGCATTAGGAAATAAAATAATCAAAGAGAAAAATAAGTACAACGACCTCAGCCTGCTGGCGTGGGGAGCACGACTGAATATTCCAACCACCGTCCATGTTGCGTTGGGAACGGATACCATACACATGCATCCTAATATTTCTGGAAAGGACCTGGGAGAATCCAGTCATATTGATTTTAAGATCCTTGCCTCTGTTGTTTCAAAACTAGAGGGTGGGGTATGGCTCAACGTGGGATCTGCTGTCATCATGCCGGAGGTTTTTCTCAAAGCGCTCTGCGTTGCAAGGAATATGGGGCATAAGATTGAAAATTTTGCGGCGGTAAATATGGACATGATTCAGCATTACAGACCACGAACAAATGTCTTGAAAAGACCCACCATGCACGGATATGAAATTATCGGTCACCACGAAATTATGTTACCCTTACTCAGGATGGGCATTCTCTCGAAACTCGGTATAGGAGATGAGTAAATCCAAAACGCTTTTAGAAATATACCAAAAAATGTTTGATGCCCTGGGCCCGCAGCAATGGTGGCCGGGAGAAACCCCTTTCGAGATTATCATAGGCGCTATATTAACACAGAATACCAACTGGTCTAACGTTGAAAAGGCCATCAAAAACCTTAAGATGGCTAGACGGCTTTCACCTAAAAGAATATACGAGTTGGCGCTGCCGGAATTGGCGCAACTGATTCGCCCTTCCGGCTTTTTTAACGTCAAATCAAAACGCGTTAAAACATTTATACATTGGCTATTTTCAAAACATGAAGGTAAACTATCCGGCATGTTTAGTCAAGATTTTCAAATGCTTCGGAGCGAGCTGCTCGCCGTTAAAGGTATTGGACCAGAAACGGCTGATTCAATTTTATTATATGCAGGAAACATCCCAACTTTTGTCGTTGATGCCTATACCCACAGGATTTTTTCAAGGCACGGACTTATCCCTGAAGAAAGCACCTACGATGAAATAAAATCTTTTTTTGAGGAAAATCTTCCGAAAGATGTAAAATTGTTTAACGAATACCACGCCTTATTGGTAACCATTGGAAAAACGTTTTGTAAACCCAAGAAGCTTTGTGAGCAGTGCCCTTTGAAAGATCTCTTGTAATTTTTTAGTAAACCTCTCTCTATCTTCGAGCCACTCGAAATATGACAAGGTTAATTTTGGAGTGATGAAATGACAAGTAATGCGGTGTTAATAAAAGGCGGGCACGTCGTTGATCCCGCAACAGGGATTGATGGTCGTGCAGACATATTTATCAAGGATGGCAGGATTCAAACAATTGCGAATGATATTAAAGCAAATAATAATACCATCGTTATAGACGCAGCTCATAAGCATGTAATTCCAGGCTTAGTCGACTGCCATGTCCATCTGCGTGAGCCTGGTCTGGAGTATAAAGAAACTATAGAAACAGGTTCTCGGGCAGCAGCAAAGGGCGGTTATACGACCCTGATATGCGAACCAAACACCATTCCGCCTATCGATTCATTAGAAATGGTGGAGGCATTTATGGAACTGGTTCGCCAGAAAAGCTTAGTAAACATCTATACAAAGGCGTGCATCACGAAAGGATTACTAGGCGAGGAACTTACAGATATTGATAAGCTGGCAACGGACAAACGAGTGCGCGCCCTTTCAGACGATGGTAATCCAGTATTTTATGAAACATTAATAAAAAGGGCATGCGAGCTTGCCTCGCGGCACAAGCTTATTATAAGCCCCCATTGTGAAGATTCTCAAATTTCTTTGGATAAGGCAAAAGGAAACAGCAACGTGGCGCATTTCCCAGGCAAGCCCTTTTGCCATGAAACCGACTTTATCATTCGCGAGATTGCCTGTACCGAAGAAGCCAGGGGATGGTTGCACGTCTCACATGTTAGCCTGAAAAACTCCTTGGAGGTCATTCAACAGGCCAAAGAAAGGCGTGTCGCAAAGATCACCTGTGAAGTCACCCCGCATCATTTGCTATTAGATGAACATTTCAAAAATCCAAACGGAACTGTACCCAAAACCAATCCGCCCCTGCGTTCGCGGGAAGACAGGGAGGCGCTCCAGGAGAGTTTGTCAAATGGCATGGTTGACGTCATCGCTACCGATCACGCCCCGCACACCCACGACGATATAAAAAAGGGCGCTTCTGGTTTCGTAGGGCTTGAGACTGCTCTCGGCGTTATCCTTACCAAATTAGTCCATCCAGGCATGCTATCATTAAAAGAAGTTGTTCGGAAAATGTCTACCAACCCCGCGCAGATATTTAATGTCGCCGGGGGCAGTTTGGCGGTGGGCATGCCTGCAGACATTGCTATTATTGATCTGGATAAAGAATGGACGGTAGACGTTGACAAATTCGAATCCAAGGCAAGAAATTGTCCTTTTAACGGCTGGAAGTTGATCGGGCAGGTGGTAGCCACCCTTGTCGGCGGAAGGGTAGTTGTTGATAATTGCCAGATGGTATGTTAATCGTTATTGACGGCTATAACTTCATATTCACAGTCCCCGAACTGGAGAGGCATGTGGGAATCCATCGTATCGAACCCGTGCGGGACTATGTAATATCCCTCCTTTCAAAGTACAAAGAGGAAAAACATTACGATGTAACGGTAGTTTTTGATGGCAATTATACTGAAGCTACTTTGCCGAGAAAACAAACCTATGCCGGCATTACCGTAATTTATTCAAAATCAGGCATAACCGCAGATA
>JAGWZR010000252.1 GCA_018968795.1 Planctomycetota bacterium
TATCCAGATTAAACCGGATTTTGCTGCAGCCCTAAATAACAAGGGCCTTTTGTTGGATGCTATGGGGAATCATAAGGAGGCGATAGAAACGTATGATAAGGCACTAAAGATAAAACCCGATTTTGATGCGGTTTGGTTTAATAAATCCTGCGCATATGCCTTACTCTCAAACAAAGAAGACGCCTTGATTGCGTTAAAGAAAGCCGTTGAATTAAACCCTAGATATAAAAGTATCGCGAGGGATAATCCAGATTTTTCAAACCTCAAAGGAAATGCTGATTTTGAGAAGATTATAAACAAATAAGAATTCCCATTGAGAATTGAGTCTGGAATTACAGCTTACACTATCACGCCATGGTGCGCTTCATTTGAAGGTTAATCTCAATATTTATATCTTTGAAAGGTTAGCTTTAAAATCTTCTTCGTATCAGGAGTAACCTTTACCCTATTATCTATGCATATTCCAAAAACACAAATAGGCAAGTCATTCATTGCAACAATTGGAATAGAGTCGCGTTCTTTTACGGGGATTTTTTTGTCAATAAAGAGATCTTTCAGCTTTTTATGACCTCGGATACCAAGAGGTGAAATTATGTCCCCATCTTTGCGCCCCCGTACAGAAAGAGGCATCGTTACTTTTTGCAGGTCAATGATTTCTTCATCCCTTATCTTGTTTTTCTTGTATGTTTCCAATGAAAAATCTTGCACATCCAAAATCTCTGCTACCAATTGTCCCAAAGGATAAAGAGGCGTAGTCCCAGGAACTTTGAGGGTAATCTCAGATAACGGTATGTGTGGCTCGTGTAGAAATCCCTTCTTCAAGTGAAGCATACCGTGCTCATGCCATAGGTAGAGCTTTCCAGGCAATTGGAAATGCCGCCCCTTACCAGGTTTAGTTATTTCTTCAAATATCTTTTTGTAATGTTCGTAATTAATTTCTTTTAACGGAATCTGCATTACATTTAATATCTCTTTAAAGACTAGGAACTGTAATATTTTAGGTTGTTTTGCTAAAAAATGGGTGTTAATAATACAGGAATCTTCCTCGCTTTCTGCAACAGAATCTTTTAATATCTTTTTTGCCTCTAAGACCAAATACTCGTTATTTGTACTAAGTATCTGGCAAAGCTGTAAAAGGGTTTTTTTGATATTCGGATTATATTGTTTTTCCAATAAGGGAATTAATTCGAGTCGAATTTTGTTCCGAAGATATATCGCCTCGTAATTGGTCTCATCCGTTCTAAAAACTAAGCGTTCTCTTTCAAGATATTCAACAATCTCATTCCTCCAGGTAAAGAGAAGAGGACGAACGAGTTGTACCGTGGTACCTGCATTCAATGGACGGCTTATTGGTATTCCTTCCAGTCCTAAAACTCCAGTCCCTCTAATTATTCGATGAAGAATAGTTTCTGCGTTATCATCAGCGGTATGACCAATTGCTACGATAGCAGCGTTATGACTTTGCGATGCTTCCATAAAAAACTTGTATCTTTCTATGCGGGCTGTTTCTTCGACTGAACGCTTGATTTGGCTTGAAATATTTTGAATATTTACACTTTTTAGAATAAAGGGCAGGGAAAGATCTTTTGACAAATTTTGGACAAATTGCGCATCATCTTCTGCGGATTTTCCACGAAGTTGGTGATTAAGATGCGCTACAAACAAACATAGATTAAGGCCCTTAGCTGAATTGATAGAATGAAGAATTTTGATGAGCGCTACAGAGTCCGGCCCACCGGATACCCCAACGATAATAGAATCATTGGGCTTAATAAGATTATATTTATTTATGGTGTTGAAGACCTCAAATGCTAGTTTGTTTAACTGCATAAGCGGAACTATATCTGTTTAATTTTAGCAAGTCAAGTTTAGAAATAGATTGACTTTAATTTTTGGGCTCGTAGAATATTCCCTATGTATATGCGATAGATGATAAAAAGGGTTCCGTCCTTTGTTTTTGCGCATTTTATTTAATGTTGATACTGCATGAATAAAAAATGGCTATTCCCATTTTTCATAACGATATTCGTTTGTGTGTTTGTCTACAACTACTTCGAGGCAGTATGTTATGGCGAACCGAAAAGAAATAAATTATTACCCATAAACATAGCTGGAATCGAATTGGAAGTAGAGTTAGCGGTTACTCCTGAGGAGCATATTTTGGGTTTAATGTATCGTGATAAATTGGAAGATAATGGAGGCATGCTGTTTGTTTTTCCGAAGGAAGAAATTCTCTCCTTTTGGATGAAGGAAACCCGCATCCCTCTTTCTATAGCCTTTATTAAGGCTAATGGTCAAATCATACAAATAGAATCGATGAAACCCTATAGTTTGGACGCTCATGTTTCACGGGAGACAGTCAAATATGCATTAGAAATGAAGGAGTGTTGGTTCAAGATGCACAATATAAAAGAGGGTGATACAGTGAAAATACTTTTAGCTCCATCTGAAAAAGAAAGATAACGCCACTGTTCCTTTTATAGGTAATACAATTATATGGCGCAACTGATTAGCATTATCAATGGGAAAGATGATTCCGAAATGATTTTGATACCGGCTGGTGATTTTCTCATGGGCGAGGAGAGAAAAGTTGTGTATGTCAATGCTTTTTATATTGATAAATTCCCAATAACTAATCTTCAATATAAAAAGTTTATTGACGCCACAGGAGCAAAGTCGCCCTTTTTTGGGGATGATGAGCGATTTAATAAACCATTACAACCTGTCGTTGGTGTTAGCTGGAATGACGCCGTTGCCTATGCAAAATGGGCGGGTAAACGACTCCCCAGAGAAACGGAGTGGGAAAAAACAGCTCGCGGTGTTGACGGTAGAGAATATCCCTGGGGAAATGTACAACCTGATGCAACAAAGGCTGTCTATAATCTGGACCCAAACACCGGCGCCCCAGCGCCGATTGGAAATCGAAAAGAAGGGGTAAGTCCCTTTGGTTGCATGGATATGGCAGGAAATGTTTGGGAATGGTGCGAAGATTGGTATGAGGAAGGAAAATTCCGTGTGGTTAGAGGAGGGTCATGGGTAAATCATCATTATATTCTGAGAAGCACGTATCGAAGTTGCAGTTATCCTGAGGGAAGAGATAACAATGTCGGCTTTCGGTGCGTCAAAGATGCCAAGTAATTATCTTTTCTTGATACCTAAGGCGCTTAAAGAAAGTCGAACATCAAAATTACCATCGAACTTAAATTCGTCATCAAAAACCTTCTTCAGATCATAGATATTTTTAAAATCATCCCGAGAGTCTGTTTCTGTTTTTCCCATTAAGCCGCTTTCTACGAGGTTAAACACTATATTCCCAAAATCTGCATCTTGGTTTACACCCCATTGTATAAATACCGTTAATGCCATAAAACCAAATTGCTTTAAAGAATATTTTCTAATACCCTCCATAAGTTGTTTCCCTGTTACATGTCTATCTAAATCGGTTGCCTTGTGTTGATTTTTGCCCAGCATATTTGTTGTGTAGTCAAGGGCTTCAAACACAAATTGATAAGCTTGTGGAGAATACCGTGGGTCTTTTTTAATGATTTCTTTTACTTTGTTCCATGTCTTTGTCATTTCCATTTCTCCAATACGCTATTATTTTCATGTAAAATAAAGTCCCCCCC
>JAGWZR010000253.1 GCA_018968795.1 Planctomycetota bacterium
GCCACCTTGCGGACCAAGCCCAAGGGCATGACCCACTGGAGTTGCCGACTGATGGCCAAGGCCCAAGGCGTGAGCAAGAACACGGTCAACCGGCTCTGGCAATTGCATAACCTCAAGCCGCACCTTATACTAATTAGCCATCAAACACTAAAATATAGCCCAATGGAATCCTGCCAGCGATTGAATGATTTCTTTGTTATATGATATTGCAATCAGAGCCTTCATTAAGACCTTTTCCAACTCTCCCATCGAAGGCCAGAACCCGTTTTGGAGATAGTTTTCACGAAGATGTTCCCACAGATGTTCCGCAGGATTGAGTTCAGGGCTATATGAGGGCTGAAAGACGATTCGAATATTCTCGAAAGTCTCAAGGTCTTTAGCCTTGTGCCAAGGGGCTCCATCCATAACCATTACAATTCTATAGTCTTTGTAGAATAGAGAAAACTCTCGCAAATAGAGAGTCATCATTTCCGTATTTGCACTGGGCAAGATCAGCGAAAAAGAATCGCCGTCCGCAGGACAAACAGCACCATAAATGTAGGTATACTCTCTGACTCGTTGCATGGGCACGATAGGGCGAAAGCCTGCTGGCGCCCAACAACGCACAGGATTACTCATACGGCCAAAGCGTGCCTCGTCTTGAAAAAACACTTTCAGCGGGCGTGTGTCTTCCTTCGCAAAGGTTCGAACGGAGGCTGCCACAATCGCTGGAAGTTTTTTTTAAACTCTTCCTGTGTTTCTGAATCGCTCTTGGGATGGCGTGGCCTAGGGTCAATCTTCCTCCATCCATGGCGACGAAGGAGATCGTATGCGTAATCTTTGGAGACTTCTGTCCCCAACTTTTTTGCGGCATATTCACGAATAGTCTTGGCAATCACTATGGCTCCTCGCTCGCCTCTCTCCCTCAACTCTTCCAGTAATTCTTCCTCTTCATTCCACGATAATAACTCCCTCCTACGCCCACCGCGTCCTTGCAGTATAAAGACGTCTGGCCCCTTGTGATTATACTGATGCACCCACTGATGTACGGTTCCTGTGCATACACCTACGAGTTCACTGACTTCTTCCGCTTTAAGTCGTTTGGTAACTGTAATATAAATTACTTGCCATCGTTGAAATTGCTGGCGACTTTCTGAAGATAGCATTCGCTCCTTTATCTCTTCCGGTTTCAAATGGCCAGCAACAGCGGTATGTCTCATGACTATGCCCTCCCTTCAAAGTTTTAATCACTGAAGGAAGTATAGCATATTTATTTAATGTTTGAAAGCGAATTAGTATAAGATTTTGGCGCAAAAATTGTTCACTCACTCACTCACTCACTCACTCACTCACTCACTCACTCACATAACTACCCTTTCTCCCTATTTTTTCTATTTGAAGAAAAATTTTTGTATGAATATCCATTCCTCATAGATAAAATACTTGCAAAAAGCGCAAGACGCTGGCATGCCGCTATTGTCGAACTTTTTATATTTAGACCTGTAATTGCTTGGAGAACCTGGCAAATGATCCGATTCCTGAATCCAATCGTAATTTTTATTATCATAATGTTCCTCATTGCAAAGTGCGTATGCGCTCAGGAAATAAGCGAGGCTGAGTATCAGCAGTTGAAAAACAGACTCAAGACAGAATTTATGCAGAAATTAAAGGAGGAGATCAAGGAGGAGTTGATCGATGAACTCAAGTCGGAATATACAATAACTCCAAAGCAAAAGCAGTCAGACAGGAAACCAAATCCCGCCAAGGAGACAAATACGAATGAACGATATTCCGGCAAAGACTATTCCGTGTCTTTCCCTTCACAAAGTAGAGGTAAAGTGTCTGCTGCAAAATCTGAGAGAACTTCATATGACCTCGAACAAGTTTCACCAGATAGCAGCAAAGAAAAAGCAAAAGGGATTTATACGAGGGAAGAGGATTCCGTTAAACCTGATGAGCAAAAAGAAGATATTGGCGAACTAGAATTAGATAAGGCGCGATATAGACTGGGCGAGGGAATCTCCTTTGGCGAACAATTGCTGATTATTCGGGGCTTTGGGAATGTAGACGCCCATTACATAAATAAGAATGTTGGCAAGAAATTCGATATAGCGAACAACTACTTTTCCCTTGGCGAGTTTGACCTGTTTATGACGGCAAAACTCAGTAATCGGATATCATTCCTTAACGAAACCGTATTTGAATTTAATCGGTTACAAGAAGATCAAGTTGAAACAGATATAGAGCGCTTGTCAATTCACTACGATGTCAATAGCCTTCTGAAAATCGATGTGGGGAAATTCTTTCTCCCCATAGGATACTGGATACCAACATACAATCACGGCGCATGGTTCTGGACAACCATAGATAGGCCAGAGATAGTCAATTTCCAAGATAAGGGTGGTCCTCTTCCTACGCATGACACAGGGATAAAATTATCGGGCAGCGCCTTGCTGGAAAGTCTTGACTTAAACTACGCATTTGCGGTTAGCAATGGAAGGGGGATTAATACTACCCAGAGGCAGACCTTTGGCGATAGCAATGCTAAAAAGGCGTTAAGTTTACAACTTGAAGTAAAACCGCACATAATAGAAGGATTAAGGCTGGGCCCAAGTGTCTATTATGATGTAATACCTGCCGACACGTCAAACAACAGGAATGAAATGCGAGAGATTATTGGCGGCGGGCACATTGTTTATACGATGCGTAACATCGAGTTGCTAACAGAGGCATTTGAAATAAACCATGATGAGTCTTCAGGAAGCACATTTAACACATTTGGGGGTTATGCCCAATGTGCATATATCATTAATCAATTCAAACCGTACTACAGGTACGATTATATTAACTACAACAACGACGATCCATTTTATAACAGAAGTAGTAGCGCTAAATTTGATTTTCTTGATACGAAAGAACATACCGTGGGGCTGAGGTATGACCTCTCGCACTTTAATGCCCTGAAATTTGAATATTCGCACGGGACTTTCGGCGGTAAAGACGTAAACATTATAGGACTACAGACGGCATTTTCATTTTAAATAATGTAGAGCCGCATTACGATGCGGCTCTACAAGAAATATATGAGACTTATTTCGGCTATCGTGTTTGCGCTCATCGTTATCTTTGTGACAAATGCCTATGCCCAAGTTGCCGTTATTGTCAACAAATCAAATTCCGTATCAGATATTTCTTACAATGAGCTTAAGCAGATTCTGGAAGCAAGGAAGCAATACTGGGACAACGGCGAAAAGATTACCCTGATATTCAAACCAATTACATCCGCCGAGACTCGCACCTTAATAGATACGGTATACAAAATGAAATATGAGGAGTTTGACAAATATTGGTTTTCAATGGTTTACAGTAATAAAATTACTGAATTCCCTAAGATAGTAATTTCAACGAGTACCATGAATATACTCGTTTCAGAAATACCGGGCGCAATAGCCTTTTTAAGGATAAACGAAGTATCCAAACGAGGCAATATAAAGGTACTCAGGATCGACGATAAAATGCCAGACGAAGACGGCTATCCATTGAAATGAAGGTTCTTCAAGAAATAATGTGGAATGCTGTAGAGACAGGTTTTAAACCTGTCTCTACAGGTTGTATACAAATATTGATTTTTGGAACTTTTTAGA
>JAGWZR010000254.1 GCA_018968795.1 Planctomycetota bacterium
GCCTTATTTTCACCATATAACAGAAACAAATACTTCCGTTCCACTTAGTGTTGGACACGATTTTGAATACATCTATATAGACAAAGATCACGTTCAGATAGAAGCTGATAATATGACAACCGAAGATGATGAAAACCGAAGAATTGAATTTGCCATAGAATTATTCAAAAAAAGAGCACAAATATCAGGAGGGATATATAAGGAAACAAACTTGGTTGAACTTTTAGGACACTCAATACTTCTTGATCACAAAAGAGAAAGCGATTGGTCTCCAGATTCAGAAAATATGAAGTTATTAAAAAAGTATTGTGATGAAACAACCATCAAACGTGCAGAAAAGCTATTAATCACACCAGAAAGGTTTATGAACGAAATTGGCCGCAAAATATATGGTGCTTTGCTCCTCAGAAATGCGGTTGAAACTCAAAGAGGTGCTGAAATTCTCGATGTATATTCTGGATTTACAATGGCAGTGAGGTGCGCAGATTCCAATCCTCGTCGGCTTATTAGAATATTTAACAGATTTATTTTGCATTCTAAATTATCTAAAAATATGAAAACATTTCTTCCCCTTGAACCTAAAAAACAAACAAATTTACTCAAAGGATTCTCAACTATAACTTTAAATCGTGTCCATAGTGAGCCAGTAGTAGGATCCGATTTATTAACCTTTTTGGAAACAATTGGTAATTTTATGAAAAATTGTTTTTACAATGAACCATTATCTACTGATCAAACGTATTCAATAAAAGTTGATAAAAATACATCAGAGAAAGATTGGAAAATTATCAAACATGCAGTTGGTATTGGACTATTATATCCTAATGTTAGTGTCAATAATCCAGATCAAATTCCGGAAATTGAAGGTATATTCCGATTAGCTTATGTTTTAGCTCCACACTTTGACCTATTGCCTCGGCGAGGAAAGTGTAGAAATTTAACTGCTATTAAAAATTTTCCATACACCTTGAAGACGAAAGTTAAACAAAAATCTTTTTTTGAAATAAACGAAAAGACTTTATGAAATTATACAAAGTTAATGATTTAAAATTTGAAGAAATTTGCAAGGATCATTACCATTATGGCATATTCGCAAGTGGTTTTGAAAAGAGATGTACGTACGTTGCAAAAAATTTAAAGAAAGAAAAAATTAATGTGACAATTATATTTGGATTCAAAGAATTAGCAGAAAATAAAGATAGAAAAAGGAATGACGATTATTATAAAAATAATTGGACAGATAATATTATTCCACTTAGTAGTAACGATTATAAGGAAATATATAATGTGTTAAAAGAAAATATAAAGGAACAAGATGATACAATTAGAATTATCGTTGATTACTCATCTATGTCAAGAATTTGGTATGCAGCTATTCTTAACTGGTTAAAATTTGCTAAGCCATCGACGACCGTGATAATAGATTTTGTTTATTCTGTAGGAATTTATAAAGAAACCAATTTATCATTTGTAATAGAAGATATGCTCTGCATTCCAGGATTCGACGGAATACCTATTCCTCTCAATAGATCAATTGCTATCTTCGGTCTTGGTTTCGATCGTTTCGGTCCTTTATGTGTACTAGACCATTTAGAGCCTGATGAAATTTTCACTTATCTCGCTTCTCCAGCTGCCACCTCTGATTATCAAAGGATTTCGGAGGAAAATAATAAAGAGCTTATAGAAGAATCAAAAAGAGCGCCTCTAAAACTTCCTCTTAAAAGTGTAGAACGTACTTTTTCAATTTTAAGTGAAGTTGTAAATCCTTATCTAAATAAAGCAGATATTACTCTTATTCCAATGGGACCAAAACCGCACATCCTTGCTGCGATTCTTCTTTCAATGAGATTTGACCGCTTTATATCTTGTATGCGTGTTAGCCATATATTAAAAGAACCTCAAGACATAGATACAACGGGAGATTTAGTTGCAACAAGGGTTATTTTAAAATAGTAAACTCCATGAAGATTTTATGTTGTCATAGGAAAATGGAGGTTACCAATTGCACTATTTTACCCCATGCTTTCTTTGCGTTGTAATTCATGCTACATAACTTACACCTAGGAGCTTTGTGTTTAATACGCCATTTATACTATTGTGACAATCTCTATCTTAAAGGTTATCCTTAGCTGGCGGATGCTGGTTACGTTTTTCCTGGGCATAAGCTCCGGCATTCCACTGCTTGTTACCGGCTCGACGCTTCAGGCGTGGATGACCGATGAAAAAGTCAACCTCGCAGTGATTGGAATGTTCTCACTGGTTGGGCTCCCTTACACGGTCAAGTTCCTCTGGGCGCCCGTCCTAGACCGATATGTGCCTCCATTTCTGGGCAGGAGACGCGGGTGGATGCTGATTTCCCAAATACTTGTTATGCTGGTCATAGGAGCTTTCTATTTAGTGAGACCTGCTGAATCTCCTTTGATTGTGGCCTTTCTTGCTGTGCTCGTGTCATTCTTCAGCGCAAGCCAGGATGTCGTTATTGACGCCTATCGGCGGGAGCTTTTAAGCGATGAAGAGATGGGGTTAGGCTCCTCCCTTGCCGTTAATGGCTATCGCATCGGTATGCTTATTTCCGGGGCGTTTGCCCTCTTTTTGGCCGACCGGATTCCATGGCACTACGTCTACCTGCTGCTGGCAATTTCACTTCTCATCGGTATTATTACGACATGCCTGGCGCCAAATCCTGATGATGGACAGATAATCCCGCCGCAGTCGCTCCGCGAGGCCGTCATAGACCCTTTTACCGATTATTTCAAAAGGAGAGGGGCATTTGAAATTCTGGCATTTATTCTTCTTTATAAAATTGGCGACGTCATGGCGGCCAACATGACCGTCCCTTTTATTCTGAAGATCGGATTTACCAAGACAGAGTTGGCGCTTGTCGCAAAGACCTTTGGCATATTTGCCACGATTGCAGGCGGACTTGTCGGGGGTCTCCTCTTGCTGCGAGTAGGGATTCACAAGGCGCTCTGGATTTTTGGAATCCTCCAGGCTGGATCAACCCTAGCCTTCTCCGTACTTGCTTCTATGGGCGCTTATTACTCCGTATTGGTGGCAACGGTAACCTTTGAGAACCTAACCAGCGGCATGGGGACTTCGGCCTTTATAGCCTTTATGGCAAGCCTTTGCAATAAGAGATTTACCGCCACACAATACGCGCTTTTGAGCAGTTTTATGGGCATTCCAAGGGTAATTGTTTCTTCCCCTGCCGGGTTTTTGGCCGAGAGTATGGGGTGGGTCTATTTTTTCATCTTCTGTGCCTTATTGGCTATTCCGGGACTCGCCTTCCTCCTTCGCTATAGGGCATGGCAAGAAGAATCCTTTCCTCTGAGTAAGGTGACTGTTTCCCATGGAGATAGTAACCTGCCATCTGAATCTTAGCCTGCCTTCAACGTTACACGCTGAAACAATGCGAGATATGCCTGTCCTGGTGATGGAGAAGAACCAAATAAATCACAAATTTCATATAATAAACCTCACACGCATTCCAAATTGTAGAACCATATAAGGGGATGTTGCAGCGTGCCCCTACTACGAATTACTAAAAAAGTACTGGAATGACTATATTTTCTCACAAGTAAATTTTTACTAGCAATTATCAGTTTGCTCATTTACTAT
>JAGWZR010000255.1 GCA_018968795.1 Planctomycetota bacterium
CTATTACATTCCCCTAAAGATAAGGCTCTTGAGGAAATTGCAGGATTCGTCAAAGAGCAAAAGGTTATTGATGGCAAGGCTACGGCTTATATCTGCGTGAATTATGCCTGCAAAGCTCCCACCAATGACGTCAATAAGGTTGTACAATTATTGGAAGAACACTAAATTTCAAATTTACGGTAACGACATTGCTATCAATTGTGGATAAGAGTATGGATTACTATAGTATAGTGTCGTATGGTTGACCTGATTTTGTTCTGTTTCTGCGTTCTTTCGGCGATAATCTGGCTTACGCTGTTGCTTATGCCGATACGCTGGTGCATGTCGGAACGATGGGAAGCTGCTAACCCATCGCATGTTCCTGTTTCTCGATGGCCCAGATTGTCTGTTATTGTGCCGGCGCGCAACGAGAGCGCATCTCTTCCTATAACGTTGCGTTCATGGCTGGATCAGGACTATCCAAGCTCAGAGATCATACTGATAGACGATGAGTCGAGCGATGGCACGGCGGAATGTGCAAAGGGTATCGCAGCGCAGTACGGTCATACGATGCACATTTTAAACGGCACCAAACCTCCGCCTGGATGGACTGGAAAACTATGGGCGCTTGAGCAAGGAGTCAAGGTTTCGTCAGGCGAGTGGTTATTATTTACCGATGCCGATATTTGTCATAGTCAAAACCTATGGCGAGAGCTGGTAGCGAAGGCTGTGACCGAACATAAGGCAATGGTTTCACTGATGGCATTGCTGGATACAAATGGAGTGTGGGCTCGTCTATTGATTCCTGCCTTTGTTTATTTCTTTTATTTTATGTATCCATTTGAGAAGGTTAGCGATTCGCAATCCAGGACGTCAGCGGCTGCCGGCGGTTGTATCCTTGTTTCGCGTAGTGCGCTTGATAAAATTGGCGGTATTGTCGGACATCGTAGCGCCTTGATAGATGACCTTGCATTGGCAAGGCGAATCAAGAATACTGGCCTGCCGATCTCTCTTTCGCTGACAAAATCAGCGGTGAGCATCCGTCCTTATTGTAAGCTGGGCGATGTTTGGAATATGGTTGCACGCACTGCGTTTACACAATTGCGGCGCTCATGGTTGGCGCTATTTGGAACAGTGCTAGGGATGATTATTATGTTTATGGCGCCCGTGGCGGGTATATGTGCTTTCATAGCTGGTGCAGTTTCACACAACATCATTTTGTCCTCAGTTATTGCACTTCTGTCAATGGCGATCACGTATGTGCCCACGTTATGCTTCTTTGGTCTGGGTGTATGGAGGGCTTTTACCCTGCCCTTTGCCGGTATGCTTTACGTGGCAATGACAGTGTCTTCCGCTGTTAATCATCTTTTAGGTTGGCAGGTGTGGCGTGGTGTCCGCACAAAAAAGAACGTATAATCTGTCCTGGATGATTTATCAATCCTAAATAAAGTTGGCGTAAGATTTTATTTCTTTGAGAAGATACCCTGTCTCTTGGTATCGTTCCTCTGATTTTTTCTTGATGCATTTGAGAACGATATTATCCAGCCAGCGTGGGATTTTTGGATTTAGAATTGAGGGTGGCTTGGCTTCTTCAATGCTTTGCAGATTTGCGATACTATTTTCAAACGGTATTTTCCCCGTAAGCATTTCGTAAAGGATTATACCAAAGGAATAAATATCGCTGCGATGATCTGTCGTATCTCCCTTGATCTGTTCAGGCGACATATAGGAAGTGTCTGACGATTCCAACGCGCGCGTAATAGCAGAAGGAGACATCAAGTGGGCTAGTCCAAAATCGGCAATTTTTATTTTATAATCCTTCATTACAAGTACATTGCCCGGTTTAATATCGCGGTGAATGATTCCTTGCTGATGGGCGCAATTTAAGGCGTCGCATACATTAATCGCAATTTGAACAGCATCTTTGATCTGCAAAGTTCCCTTTTTAATAAGATGGTGTAAATCTTCTCCTGCAATGTAATCCATTACAATGTAAAATTGTTTATCGACGTTAATATCGTATATGGTGATGAAGCCCGAATGTTTGAAGAGGCTCACCGATTGTACGTCTTGAATAAAACGTTCTAAGGCGTCTTTATTATTTCTATATTCATCTTTGATAACCTTTAATGCAACTTTTCTCTTTAGTATCTTATCTACAGCCATATAAACTATACCCATGGAGCCTTGACCGATGATCTGCATATCTTCATATCGATCTTCCAATGTTGCTTCAGAAGCGCTTGTTACTGATTTTGTTTCAAGATCTTTTGAGATAGCTGCTATCCGCTCTGCTACATCCTTGTATCCTGGGTCAAGAGAAGTGATCGCATTGTAACTGGCCAACGCCTTTTCAAGAAGTTCACTTTCTTCATAAAGGTTTGCAAGTTCATAACGCATCTTGTTGGCGTCGTCTTGGGGATGGCAACCCTTCGATAACGTATCTTCAAGGTCTTGTATTCTTTTCTCGCCAATTTTTCTGTTTACCTCTTTATAATGTTTTGCATAGGAAGAATTATTAGGTCTTAAATTTATAAGTTTACGTAGTTTTTCATGGGCACAATCAAGCCGTTCTTCATTGATGTATTTTTCGGCAGCGTTGGCGAGCAGAATTTCTAACTTGTCTTGGTAAATACGGTTGTTTGGCTTGAGTGTTGATAGTTTAGATAAAATATTTTCAACTGATGTGATTTCATTTGCATTTTTATAAAATTCAATAAGGGCGACTAGAATGCACTCTGTTTGTTTATCATCTAATCTTTGTGTTAGTAATTTTTCAAGGCGTGACGTGACGATCTGAAGTTTAGATGGATCTTTTTTGATTAACTCCTGAAAGATACCGATGGCCCG
This sequence comes from Planctomycetota bacterium, assembly GCA_018968795.1. Lineage (GTDB taxonomy): Bacteria > Planctomycetota > Brocadiia > Brocadiales > Brocadiaceae > REEB58. Next base: position 2,830 of record JAGWZR010000255.1, read on the forward strand.
TTCGACGTCGTTGTTTTCAGAATAAATATGTGCGAGGAAAAATGGGATGTTTGTATCATTCGGCATTGAAGATATAAAATCATTAAATTTTGCGATGCTGTCTTTCGTTCGTCCCGCATAATAATAGAGATATCCTAAAATGTATTTTTTGGTCTGACTGTTTTCGCGTTGGGAGGCTGCTTCATATTCTGCGATGGCTTTATCCAACGTTCCCTTTTTCTTATATGCATCATAGAGAGATTTATATGCGTCTTCATTAAGCGGATTCAATTCAATTATTTCTATAAATCCCTTGAGTGCTGTATCAAAGCGATGCCGACAGAGGTGAAACATGTTTTTATATTCATCCAATGCCTTATCGTAAAGATTCTTTTTAATATAGATCTTTGCAAGAATATAGAACTTATCTGAAAAATGACTTCCGAGAAGCTTTAGTTGGTTGAGAATATGTAGCGCCTCTTCATATTCTCCTTTGAGATATAATAACTCACAAAAGACGAGATGATGTCGCATGTATCGTTGGCCGATATTGATGCTTTCTTTTACTAAATCGGTTGGGGGTTGAATTTCGTATATTTTTTGACAAACGCGCAACGCATCGTTATTCCTACCTGTTTCTTTGTAAGCAACGGCGAGGTCGTTTAATACCTTTACGTTCGTTGTACCGTCTTCAAAAAGGTTTTCGGCAGCTTCGATGATGCCATTCCAATTTTCATCTTGGTAAAGCTTATCAATCTTAGTTATGCTGTTAAGACCAAACATACATAATCATTTCCCGAAATATTTAC
>JAGWZR010000256.1 GCA_018968795.1 Planctomycetota bacterium
ATATCAATAGTAGAAAGTAGCCGGACATGTTCTATCTTGCAATTCGCCTTTTGAAGCGCATCAAGAATGGAATTTTTTACATCTTCTGAAGCAACCCCCTTTTTACAACCAATACCAATAACGATATCTTTCTGTGCATCCGTGCCAGTAGTAATCACTGCATCGGTATGCAGTATGGCAGCGATTTTATTGGTTAGCAAGTTAGCTCCACCCTCATGACCGGAAAGCAGACTTATGACAAAACGTCCCACATCATCAACCACAACTACCGCAGGGTCTGTATGCTTATCACGGATATGGGGTGCAATTATTCGAACCACAATCCCCATGGCCATAATAAATACAAGGCCGTCGAATTGCTTAAAGATACGGTGAACCAGTTGCTGAAGTGATTCTGAAAAAGAAATGATGCGCGCAGACGTATTCCTTTCTGTAAAACAAGTCCCTTTTGCTATTTTATTTAATACGTACGTAGAAGGGGATGGCTCGAAACCACTTTCTATTCGCCGCGCAGTTTTCAGTCCATGTTCCGTTAAGGCGATGATGGCTATATTCATTTTCTCATTTCAATCGCTTCGAACTCTTCGAGTAATTCTCTTTGCCTCTTTGTCAAATCTTTAGGGGTGTGCACAATTATCCGTACATATAGGTCACCGTATCCGTGATCCTTCACATGTGGCATACCACAATTTCGTAATCGGAACAGGGTATCGGTCTGCGTTCCTGGTGGGATCTTCATTGAAGCATTTCCGTCTAACGTAGGAACATCAATCTTTGAACCGAGGGTTGCCGCTGTTAATGAAATAGCCTTTTCCATATAAATATCGCTTCCCTGTCTATGAAAAACCGGGTGAGATTGAACGGAGACAATCACGTAAACATCTTCCTTCAGTTTCCCGGCAGCCTTATCGGCCGTTATTCTTAAGGTCGTTCCATTATCCACACCCGGGGGAATTTTCACGCTGATCTTATCCAATTTCTGTACTTCACCACACCCATGACAGCTTGGACACGGATGCTCAATACTTTTTCCCCTTCCTCCGCAAATATGACAAGCTCCGATTTTAATAATCCTGCCAAAACCCTGAAGCTGTTCCTGCTGTACTTCACCTTTTCCATTGCAATAAGTGCAAGTTTTAGGAGCAGTACCTCTTGCAGCGCCAACTCCTCCACATTCCGCACACACATCCATATGGGGAATCGCCACCTCAGTGCTGAGACCTCTATATGCCTGTTCCAGTGTAATTTCTACCTGTACACGTTTAACACGTTGTTCAGGTTGCTCAAAACCCCATCTGCGTGTGCCAAAGAAATCGTTGAAGATACTACCGCGGCCAAAGAAATCCGAAAAGATATCATGCCCGAAAATGTCTTCCAGATCACTCACATGACTAAAATCACGCCACGTAAACCCTTCTTTACCAAAATCAGATGCAACGCCGGCGTGACCATATTGATCGTATTTGGCTCGTTTATTTTCATCAATTAATACTTCATAAGCTTCGGATATTTCTTTAAACTTCTCTTCGGCGAGCTTGGGATTATCCTTGTTAAGGTCGGGATGGAATTTTTTGGCAAGAGTACGATAGGCTGCTTTAATCTCTTCTTTCGATGCTGTCCTATTTACCCCTAATATCTCATAATAGTCTCTTTTATCCGGCATGATTCACATCTTATGTTGAATAGACCCTTACAATACACTGCTCTATTTGATTTTATCCTATCAATTCCTTTATTTTGCTTTTCAATTCTCTTAAGTCTGATGACTTAATAATATAAGCATCTGCTGACCATGACATAAAATTATCTTTGTAACTACTATAAGCTGTATTAATAATTATAGGTATTTTTCGATGGTCGCTTAAGATACTACTTATCGATTCAATTCCATTCATCTTGGGCATATTAATATCCATCACAATTAAGTCTGGCATTTGTTCCTTTACCTTCCTTACAGCTTCCTGACCATCTTTCGCTGTAATAACATTATATCCTTCAATCGACAATTCTTGTTCATAAAGTAAGAGTTGATTTTTATCGTCTTCTACTACAAGAATAGTTTTCATTACTCACCTCTTCATAAATTTGTACTTACCCATTTTAAATGGGTAGAAAGATAGAAAAAGTTGTTCCCTCTTGTAATAAACTCTTAACTTTTATGTAGCCCTGATGATCTTCAACAATCTTATGAGACACTGCCAATCCAATACCCGTCCCATCCACCTTTGTTGTAAAAAATGGCACAAAGATATTGTGCATTATTTCTGTTGTCATACCTTCTCCCGTATCTGCTATATTAATTTTTATGTGTCCATTTTCCATCATCGTTTCTATTGTCAATGTTCCTCCATTAGGCATCGACTCAACAGCATTTTTTATCAGATTTAAGCACACTTGTTTAATTTGAGTAGGATCCACAACAATTTTGGGTAACGATGTATCCAATTTTTTATTTAATTGAATACGACTATTTCTGAAATACGGATCCATCAAAGAACACGTATTCTCTAGTAGGTCATTTATCTGAGAGGCCATTTTAACCGGCTCTACTGGTTTACTGAAATCCATAATATTTGCAAGGATTCTCTCCAAACGACTAACTTCTTCAACAATAATCTCTGCATTCTGCCTTGCCTGTTTATCAACATTAGGAACTCGCAAGATTGCTCTGGCAAATCCACCAACCGTCGCCAGTGGATTACGGATCTCATGTGCCACATATGCCGCCATATTTCCTATAACGCCCAGTCTCTCCGAACGAATTAGCCTTTCTTGAGTCTCTTTGAGCTGTTGAATCTTTTCTTCCAATTTTTTATATGCCTCTGCGTTTTCAATTGCAATTGCCGCATGATTAGAAAAGGTACTCAGGAGTTGAACGTTTTCCTCCATTATTGGCTTACGACTGTAAAGATTATCTGCACAAATTAACCCAATCGCTTTATCTTTGACCATTAACGGCACACACACAAATTCGTCTGCTCCAATCATATTTACGAAATCTTTATTAATATCGGGATTATGAAAAGCATTCTTTACCAGAAGAGGTTTCTTTCCTTTTATGCATGAAACGACGACCTCTTTTCCGTCCGTTAAGGTATAGGCCATCAATCTCGTAATCATGTGCAACGGAGTATCGTCACGATAATTGTCCTCCGATGCCTTGATAAGATCTTCCAATTTCTCATACTTATCGGCTATTTCGTTCCATATCTTATGCGCCTCTTCAGTACTGGATGGACCAACAGCCATCTTGCCATAAATAATGTTCCGTTCTCTATCCACAAGAAAAAGTCTAGCACGATTAAACCCCAGCCCTGTCCCAGCGGTAACACAGGTTAGGATTAAATGGAGCAAATGGTCTATTTGCAGCGTTCCCCGCATCAACTCCGCAAGCTTTCCTAACAAAGATAACTGATGGACTTTTTCTTCTCTTTCTGTAATATCTAGCGATAGCTTAAGTAACTGAGTAATATTACCCTTCTCATCTCTAACAGGTGCTGAAATATTTTGGATATATTTTCTTTCTCCCCTATCAGTAATAAGTCGTGTTTCAGTAAACTGTTTTTTACCACTAGAAAGAGCTTTAAGAACAGAACAATTCTTAGTATCT
>JAGWZR010000257.1 GCA_018968795.1 Planctomycetota bacterium
TGGAGGCTGGGACGCATTTCTTTTTATTCAGTTCACAATGACCGCGATTTTCATATCTACAATACATATTGCCTCTTATATCTTCTCGCTAGCAATTTTATGCAGCGCAATTATGAGTTGGTCTATATCCTTTTCTGTATTAAAATATCCAGCGCTTATTCTAACCGTACCGCCTGGAAATGTGCCCATCACTTGATGAGCAAATGGAGCGCAATGAAGACCTGGACGCACGGCAATGTCAAAGGATTGATCGAGAATGGCGCCAACTTCGGCAGGCTTAAAGCCCTTTACATTCATAGAGAGAATACCTACTTTTTTGGATATATCCGTTGTTCCATACAAAATGAATCGCGGGTCGTCCTTTAAACTATGTATGAGTTTGTCGGTTAATTTTTGTTCGTGTTTTCTGATCGTATGGATTCCTCTGGATAATATATATTCAACACCTGCCCTCAGACCTACAATACCAACGGTGTTGGGCGTACCGCTTTCGAGTTTGAAGGGTATTTCTTCTGGCTGGGATAACGAGGCAGGCTCAAAACCTGTTCCCCCTTCCCGCCACGGCTCTAAATTTACGCCTTCTCCCACATATAGCCCCCCTGTTCCCGTTGGCCCCAGGGGACCTTTATGGCCTGTGAAGGCAAGCATGTCAATAAAGTCTTTATCAACATCTATCTCACATACCCCTGCCGTTTGGGCGGCATCTATCATAAAAATAATATTATTTCCCCTTGCAAACCTGCCAATCTCATGGATTGGCTGAATCGTGCCGAGGACGTTGGGCGCATGAGTGATAACGATCAATCGTGTTTTGGATGTGATGGCGCTCTTGACATCATTCGGGTCGATAAAACCATCTGACGAGTTTCTTACTTTAGTTACAGTAATTATGCCTTTCTTTTCAAGGCCATGCAGGGCGCGTGATACGGCATTATGCTCAAGATAGGTGGTAATGGCGTGGTCGCCGGGTTTGAGCAATCCTTTAATTCCCATGTTGATGGCATCGGTTGCATTAAAGGTAAAAATAAACCGATTACTATTTTTGATACCAAATAATTTTGCGGCAACCATGCGGGTGTCTTCAATTTCCTTTTCTGCCGCTACCGCCATCTTGTGACCTGAACGGCCTGGATTTGCGCCCAGTGTCCGGTAAAAGGAGTCCATTGTTTTATATACAATTTCTGGTTTTGGAAACGTTGTTGCCGCATTATCGAGATAGATCATATTACATTCCTATATATTTTGCATAAAGTCCCTTTGCCACAGAGGCATCGTTTGTACCAGTAACAATCGAGCGTCCGTCCGGAAATACCGTTAACTCATATTTGTCTAATTTCAGCCGTAAAAGAAAGCTATTAAAAGATACTTCACCCACATGCTCTAATCGGGCTGCAAGCTTCTCCAGATCGAGTTTTGATCCGTTGGGGTGTAAAATTTGTACGGCATTTCTGCCGCACAGGGAGGTTGTCGTTGAATACCTGTCTTTGGACAGGAATTCATAATGATGTTGTTTGCACGTTATACAATCGGATTTCTCCCGAATATCCTCAGTATGCAGTTTTTTAATTTCGTTGAGCCAGAGGTCTATCTTTACAAGTCCTTTATTCAATGCATCGTAATTTTCGGTTAATATTTTTAGCGCTTCTGCCGCCTGAATAGAGGCGATCATACTGGCAATGGGTGCGATAATTCCTTCCGTATCGCATGTCTCGGTAGCGCCAACAGGTGGAATACTTTCAAGTACACATCGGAGGCATGGAGTTTTTGATGGGATAATGTTCATGGTTAATCCAATACTCCCAATGCAAGCTCCGTAAATCCATGGTATCCCTTCTTTCACACAATAATCATTGATGAGGAAGCGCGTCTCAAAATTATCTGTGCCGTCAATAACGACATTTGCATTTTTAAGTATGGATTCGAGAGTAGATGGGCTAAGATCGGCAACAATTGCCTCGATCTGTATCTGGGAATTAACTTTCTGGAGTTTCTTTTGTGCGGCAACGGCTTTTGGGAGGTTTTTGCTTATGTCTTCTTCATCAAATAAAGATTGGCGCTGCAGATTGCTTTCTTCGATATAATCGCGGTCTATAATTTTGAGACATTGAATTCCGCTACGGACAAGAAGATTGGCCGAAGTGCAACCTAGCGCACCACAACCGACCAGTACGGCTGTCTTCTCTTCGAGTATCTTCTGTCCTTCCCTACCGATACCATAGAACAATATCTGCCGTGCGTACCGTTCCGACATGTTTAGTTTTTTATTTCGAAACTACTGAGGCATGAAGAGTCTCCTGCAGCAAGGGCTTTCTCGCGCCGGTATCCAATCTTGGAATTTATTCCTTCACCAAACCCTGCAATCCATTCGTTGACAATGTTGCACATTGTCAGAAAATCAGCACCGGCATTTTCCCAGTATTGCTCATGAACACAGCTTTCGTGATCCCATGATGTACGCTTCTCTGACTCTGACACTATTTGAGCCCCCCTATCGCAAGGCATCCCATCGCAGTGAAAATCACCCATTATCTCGAATGCCTTCGAAGTATTATTACAGTCTGCTGTTGATAACCCCTTACTCTTGACAGCCTCTTTGCCGCAACCGACGCCGTGCTTGCGGGCAGCATCCGCCGCTGTCCTTGCCGCATCGCTGTATTTAGCGCAGAAGACTGCAATCATACTGGCTTCCCGCGTTTCTACATCCACGATGATACTTTGAATTCCTTGATGGATAGACTTATTGGCTAATAATTCTTCGAGAGATTTATTACTATCCGATTTTGGATATTTTTTATATACCTGCGCAAAAATTTTATCAGCTTCTGCGCCGTATTTTGCTTTAAATGCAGAAGCGATGGCAGACTCACGCGCCTCGGTAGTTTTTATTTTTCCATACATCCAATGATGAATTGGTCCCAATACTAAACTCATTCAGAAACCCCTTACTATTATTTTAATTCTAAAATTCGACTGCGTGCTTTGTACCGCAGAGGGAATTATTACCAAAAATGAAAACTCCTATGCCAGTTCTACACATTCTACTTCAGGAATCTCCTCTTTGAGCCGCTCCTCTACTCCGTACTTTAGCGTCATTAGCGCACTTGGGCAAGAACCACAGGCGCCCTTTAAGCGCACCTTTACAACACCGCCTTGTACGTCCACGAGTTCAATATCACCACCATCCGCCTGCAAAGCAGGTCTTATATGTTTGAGTGCCTCTTCTACTTTTTCTTTCATCTGAATTTCCTTTCTCTATGGAATGATTAACCTTTTTTCTTTTCGATAACCTCATTTAATTCTTTAATAATAACATCGGGGGAAATATTGTGCATCGTAGCACCAAAGGCAATGTCCTCCGTCTTTGAGCCTGGACAAGTGAAACAACCTGCGCCAAAATATTTTTTTATAATAGGCTCCGTCTCTGGATATTGCTTAATCACATCTCCGATACTCGTCTTTTTCGTTATCTTTTTTGTGTCTTCTGCCATAAGTGATTCCTCATAAAAATCTTTACAATATAAGTTTGCAGTAGCGCTATCATGTATCAACTTACCAAAACTTAGGTTATCGGACAACGGGGGTTTTGTCAATCAA
>JAGWZR010000258.1 GCA_018968795.1 Planctomycetota bacterium
ATTTTTAATGGAAATCCTGTAGCAATTAACCTTAAAAAAGAGAGGGAGCCTTATGGGTTTGACAGTCTCTAACATTGATACCTCCCCAGCCGGGATAAAACGCGGTAAAATGTTATGGGGCGCTATGCCTCTACCCGCAGGTTCTCAACTTCTTGGGAGTGTGCGCCGTGCCGAAGACCAAGGCGAAGAGGCCTTAATCCTTATGCCAATCGGGATTACCGTCGGGGGCAACGCCGGAGTCATCAAGCCCTTGCCGCCATTGACATTGAGCTGTCTGCGATGTGATTATACATGGCCACTTCGGGGCACATCATTGCCCCACAATTGTCCCTCTTGCAACTCTCCCTACTGGGATAAGTCCCGACGCAAATGATATATCAGTATCTCCACATCCCGGATTAACTCACCTGTCTGTTGCGGTGTGTACCTCAATACCCTCCAGCCGAGGAGAATGGCTTGGTTATACTTTTCAATATCTTTTATCATGCTCTGAGGCCGGTTGTGTCTGCCTATAACCCACAGGCCACCCTCAATTTCCACGGCTATCTTGAGCTCAGGATGCGCGAAATCAAAACGCCATTTTCTTACTGGGTGAAACTTAACTTCGGCTTGCCAGCCCTTCTGGATTTTGTTCAAGAGTTTCAGAATCACCCCCTCAATCATATAGCGTAGTATTCATCGCAACATCCCACGCTGTCCTAAATGATATACGTCCCTTACAACGATATGGGTCGGGTATACCACATGATTTAGGCTCAATTTGCCGCCAAAGTAAAAAGAAAAACAAATCCATCTTTTTATATAATCGCCATACCCTTTTCATTCTACTTCTCCTTTACCGCCGCGAGGTTTTCTAAGGTCATAAGTCCTCCGGATTATTTGGTGAATCCAAAGGCCATAACAAATGATCACTAAAATCTTTTTTAAGAATCTCTATTACGGATTTAGATGCTGGAAACGTTTTATGATGCCATCCTTGAACACCCAAGGGACAATCACCTTCCGCATACACATATACATAAACCTCCGTTAACTCAGGATGCCTTGTAATAATTCTTACTTCTTCAATGTAGCTCAAGCATTTGCCCATACTATGCTCCCTCCTTGGGTGAGGCTAAAAGTTCCATTGTTCCGCCATTGCGTTAGCGATTCCTTGAAAGGTTGTACTTCTTATTTTACTTCTATCGGAAGAAGGTGGCAATCTATGCAATCTTTGTTCACGCCCCTCAACAATATTTGTCGATTTCAGTAATGGAAGATTTTTAAACCAAAGACAAGTCGCTTTAGTCTCACCATGCCCAAATTGCCACGGCTGGATTATCTGGTCAGGCTTACGGAACAAAGACGACATAATTCCTATCGGCTGTTCTGCCACCATCTTGTCAATATATCTTTCGCCATGCCGCCAAAGTTCCATAAAGAAACTAATGCCCTGTGCTTGTCTACCATCAAGACGTTTTTCTTTAAACCACGCGGCCCCACTTACACATATATTCGTACAGGGCGCATGAAAAATCATCAAGTCCCAACAGGCGTGAAGTACATCCCTGACATCACCTTGATAGTGCGGCCCCGGTAAATCAGACGGCATCAGATCGCAGCTCAGGGCATCATGTCCCTTTGCCCTAAACGCTTCTCTCACTATCCCTGAAAATTCACAAGCTACCAAAACTCTCATCCTCTCCCTCTCCACGATTTCCAGTCGAAGATTAATGCACTCTCATCCCGCATATTTCGCAAGCGATACCCCATCCATCAGGGGTATTAATCTTTTTCAATTCAGAGTGCCGCCATTGAAACCTTTCCTCATGCGGAACATGACGGGGCTTTGGGGTTTCTGGAGTGCAGTTAAATTTAAGTTCGCGGTAGAACATATATCTATGCGCCCTGTGCCAACCCAGAAGTTCGTCAATCTCCGCCTCCGCCTTTGTGCCGGAAATCTTCGGATCGTTCAAAAGCATCGCGCATGAATCGTTCCGCTCCAGGACAGGCAGTTTTGAAAGTAAGTCAACCTGTCTATCTCCCCAAGTCTTTTTATCTATCTCTCCGCGAAGAAGAGCGAGAGTATTAGCCGCAAAAGCCTTTCCGAGAGCGCTCGACCCCATCGCCGCCTGTTCAATAAGTTCCTCAGTATTGGCGGGCAATGAGTATTTGGATGGCGGTTCTGCTTCCAGGCGCCTTTGTCTTTCCTTTTCACACATCTCGATGAACTCTGCGGGCTTTGGGAAAAACTTCGAGGCCCGAACCATCTCGTTGGCTGTACGATTAAAATCCTCGTAAGACAGGTCTTTAAGCGCCTCCCAGTAGATATTCATCAGTACGTCAGTCATCTCGCGGTTATGAAGTTCAGCCAGCGCCGCTATCCGTTTTTCGAACTCGAATTTCTGTAATGCCTGCATTTTCAGCCTCTTGTTTTTTTAATGCTTCCTGCCGATCCCGTTCACGCCGCGCTATTAAATCCCAATTACCTTGGGTTTTATCCGTACCCATGACTTTCGGTGGAGGCTTCTGGTTCAGGTAGCTTTCAAACTTCGGGCCAAACAGAGTCTCGGGACGGAGGAACTGGTGCATTTTGGGATTGTTATTCCATTCAGCGAATTTAATATCTACGACTTTTTTAAAATCCTCAAGCGTTCGCCCCTCGTTAAGCCGTGCTTCTATCAACGCCTTTGTCTTTTTACCGTTCGATTTGTAGTCAGTCTGTAAAATGGTATTAAGATGTGAGACGACTTGCTCGACAACAGTCGGCTTGCCCGACACTACACTACTCTCCTCTCCCTTACCTTCCACTACACTACCTTCCACTACACTACCTTCCACTACACTACAGGGCGAGGATTCGCGAGGATTCGACGAATTTAATAAATTCAATAACTTATCGATAGTGAAGTTTTCGATGAGCGGTTTACCTGGTCTATCGACTTTTTGGTGCTTCGTGAAGTTCTTAATCCAAAAATAGGTGTTCTTATCCCACTTAAAGATAAGGACAAGACCGCTCTTAAGTATCTCATCAAGGGGCTTTGTTATGACCTTAGATGCACTTCCTATTGCATAAGGAAATATCTTAGCCTTAAGCGCCGCGAGATCATGCTCAATAACTCCATAGTCATCAGAGAAGGTAAGCATCCCTATAAAAAGTTTTGTCGCATTACCTGAGAGTGAGCCGGTCTTACTATCAGTATAAAACTCTGGCTTGATTGTTCTTATGCGTGCCATTTTTACCCCCTTTTTGTTAGATTGCTTTCTTATAATCTTGCCACGCTACGGTCTTAAAGATAGCCTTGTGATTTACCCAACGGGCGAATCTCTTTTGATAGAAGTCAGCCTTTTTATAGGGCATTACAAAAGGGTCAACGCCCCACTTTTTAAGTTTTAAAATCCGATATAAATCCTCATCAGGCGTAGAATTGAAACCGATAAGCACATAGACCATAATCTTATAAGCCTTAACGCCTTCAGCTATCAATATATCAATCCCTCTTTTGATTACTTTCTTAAGCCTTATATCATCCCATGCAAAATGAATCTGTTTCCAAAGCCTAATGGTTGAAAGTTCCCTTGCGATCTCAGGGGTCATTAAGCGAAGATCG
>JAGWZR010000259.1 GCA_018968795.1 Planctomycetota bacterium
TAGGTTGGGTTGAGGCACGAAACCCAACAGAATATCGAATGCTGTGAACGGCTTGGTGTTGGGTTTCACTTCCGTTCAACCCAACCTACGCAACTATTGATTGCGGCTTTGCTGCTTTATTTTATTGCACAATTTTTTATCCTGCATCAATCTTTAAAACGCATTTCTCTGATGTAAATGTGCTCGAAGTCGGGAATCTGAGATAATTCCATGACCTGCGCAGTACGGGAGATGCGGGTTGCTTGTTGAATAAAGTCCTTGTTTAAGAGCGTCTTCACAGCGCCTTCGAGACTTGAGTTGCCGATAAAAAGCACGTTTGCATTTTTAATTTCAGGCAGCATACCGATACGGAAAAGACTTTCTTTCCTGGCGTGATACCCGAATGCCCCGGCAATTATGACGGTTCTTAAATCCTTTACGGTTATGCGGGATTGAGAAAGTAATATCTCGATTCCTGCCCGAATGGCTGCTTTTGCTAATTGTACCTGTCGTATATCTTCCTGTGAAATTGATACACGCTCGGAGAGACGGAAATTCCGTTTCCCTTCTTTCTCGAATAGATATTTTTTGTACTTTATAGTATAACCGAAGAAAGACTTTTTTTCTGCGTAAGTATCTTTACACCCCCCTTCAGCCCCTCCTTGCAAAAGAGGGGAATTAGGAGTGGTTAATTGGTTGCGGCTATCCTGCGTTATGCTATTTCCACTGTCGGGAGACTGTAACCGTCCTCTGGAATTAACCAGTCCAACCCTTATCAGTTCCGAGACCACGTCTAGTAGACCGCTTCCACAGATACCTTTCGGTTCACCACCGCCGATGACCTCCAGCAATAATTCTTCTTCAAATGTGACATGCTCAATTGCGCCGTCACCAGCCCTCATGCCGCAGCTTATGGTCATCCCCTCAAAGCATGGGCCTGCTGCTGTGGACGTTGATAAAATTTTATCCTCTGTAATAAGAGCCAGTTCACCATTCGTACCAATGTCGATGAAAAGGGCCGGGCGTTCCAATTCTTCATGGCGAACTGCAAGGAGTCCTGAAACGATATCTCCTCCCACATACGCGGAAATACAGGGAAAGGTGGTTACGGGTGCGTACTCTGCAATATCAAGTCCAAGCGCTTTTGCCGTCGTTGTGAATACATCAAGTGTTTCTGCTTTGTATGGATACTCGCCTATTCCTTTGATTTCCTTATTCAGAAATATGTGCTGCATCGTAGTATTTCCAGCCGCTACGGTTTGATAGATATTTTCCAGCTTCACATCTGTTTCAAAAGATAGAAGTTTTATCAACAGCTTCACGGCGGATATGAGGTCTTTGTGCATCCTTAAAAGGCCGTCCTGCTGCGATGAAGAATATTTTATCCGCGACATGACATCATGTCCGTAGTATACAAGGGGATTAAGTGTTGAGGAACTTCCCAGTGTTCTGCCGCTATTGAGGTCAACCAATGACGCTACAAGTGTGGTTGTCCCGATATCTAAGGCAATTCCGTATGATTGGGCTGTCGTGTCTCCATCCTCAATAAAAGAGAGTCCTCCGTTAACGAATACCTTTGTGGAACAAACACCATTTTCATTGTGGACTTCTTTTCCCGTAGATGGATTAATATTGTCTATTCTGACAGCTTTTCCATAAAATCCTTCAACCGTTTTTATGGTTTTCTTTTCGTGGGATGGAATGCTGACCTCTAGGTCAGCTTCTATGCGGGTCTTGCAGGCAAGCACCGTTTCAAGGACTCTATTTCTTCTTATTTGCACCAGATCTTTTCCACACTTGCCGGTACCGCCACATGGGCTTTCAATAGCAATACCGAACTTCCTTGCCGCCTCCAAGATGGTAATCCCTTTTGATACTACACCTTCAATCTTTGAGGGATTGAAGAGCACTTTTACGTTCTGCATAATTTTTTGCCTTGCCCGACTCTTTAGCAGCTTCTGTCATTGCCTTTATATGTGTTAGGGGCGTTTTAGCGCTCAGGCCACATGCTGGGGCAAGGATATCAATGCCAAAATCTATGAGGTTCTTCGACACGCTTTGTACGGAGTTGACGTTACCATTCTGCAAGAGTCTGGTACATACATTACCCATGAGTTTTTTCCCATGAAGCGCATCCTTCAGCACTCTCATGTTGGCTGATGAATCCACACTTATGCACTCAGAATAAAGTCCGTTGAGTGCTTCGCAAATAGAGCTTACATTTCCGCATATGTGAACTATCACCGGCTTCCCGAGGGCATGCACATGGGTTATCATTTTGTTCAAGTATGGAAGCGCAAATTCGCTGAACATTTTAGGTCCGAGTATTTCACCAGTTGCAGAAGGGTCGGATATTGCAATAACATCAGCGCCGCTGCGTGTAAGAGACTCACCATACCTGATACAATTATCCGTTAGAAAACCGAGCATCCCATGAACATCTTCTGGCTCTTTTCTGAGTGATTTAAAAAGTGTTATTGCATCTACCAGCGAGGTAGCAAGACTCAAAGGACCAACCAAATTGCCTATTACAGGGACGTCAGGCATTTTTTGGCTTAATATTCGTGTGCATGTAAGGATTATAGGAAGACGCCCTTCTTTATGAGGATTTAGTTCTTTTAAATCCCTCCACTGTTGTACAGATTGAAGGGGATAATTTATTATAGTGGGTTCGGTAACCTCGTCACCGTCTTCTACTTCTCCGCCCCACGCCTCGGCCTCCACGGTCATACAAAACGGAATGCCAATGTTTTCAAACCCTGTCTCCTTGCGCATCGCAAGCGCAAGCGTTACCATCTTTTCCGCATCCCTATGAACTGCTGGCCAGCGGCAGCCCGTTTTTAGCATCACTTCTCGACTCGCCATAGTCATCATGCCGCCGGGGCAGATAACCGGCGTTCTGTCTACTTTTTCACCGTAAAGGACTTTCAGGAGTCTTTCTTTTTCTGTCATACGGTTATTTCACAAGAAAATTCAAACTCGCCACAAAGTCACAAAGATACTAAGTGTTTTCTGTGTCCCTTCGTACCTTTGTGGCAAAATGTACTGAATGTCTAATTCAAATTAATCGGAAGCTGTGCAAACTCTCTCCCAGCCTCCAAAAATGCGATCATATTTTCATGAGGTGTTTTTATGGGAACCTCGCAACCTGTGGCAACTATAAAACCCCGTGGACTATTGGAAGCCTTTGATATACACTCCTTAACCATTGATCCGATGATATCGGGATTTCCTTTGAGCATACCGTCAGTAGGACTCACGTTTCCCATTAAACAGACCTTCTCCCCTACAAGTTCCTTGGCATCAAGGAGATCAATGTTGTCGATGCTCAGGATATCCGCTCCGCTCTCAGCCATACATTTTATTACCCTCTTCGTCTTTCCACAAATATGGAGTACACCTGGAAGATTATAGGAATGAATATGAGAGTAGACTTCTTTGAGATATGGCAGGGCAAACTCCCGAAAATGCTTCTCGCTTATCATAGAGCCCGTGGCAACAGGTTCAACGGTAACCGGCACACCGCCAGCTTTCACATACGCATCGACAAGGTTTTTGACTGACTGGGTAACTACGTTCATCAGGGAATGAACCAATTCAGGGTCTGT
>JAGWZR010000260.1 GCA_018968795.1 Planctomycetota bacterium
AGACTTAGAGGCAAGGCACTTAAACAATTGAAAGAGCGATGTGGTATTGTGTTTCAGGGGGGTGCCCTTTTTGATTCCCTTACCGTATTTGAAAATATAGCATTTCCTCTTAAAGAGAAAACCAAGATGAAAGCTCAGCAGATTCGAGATGTGGTATTTACTGAGTTAGCCAGGGTTGGTCTTTCAGGTGCAGAAAATAAGTATCCGGCCGAGATAAGCGGTGGTATGAAAAAACGGGTTGCTCTTGCCCGCTGTCTGGTTATGAATCCCGAGATAGTCCTTTTTGATGAACCGACAACTGGCCTTGACCCATTAATAGGCAAAGCGATACATAAACTGATTAGGGAGTGTCAGAAGAGTCTCAACTATACTGCCATAATAGTTACCCATGAGATTCCAGCAATTTTTTCTTTAGTGGATCGTGTTGCTATGTTATTTGACGGTAAAATTCTTGCTATAGGTACTCCAGAGGAAATACAGGCTTCAAAAAATCCTATGGTTCATCAGTTCATTCATGGGGAATTGGAAGGGCCTATTTCTTTAAAATAATCGCGTTTTCAATAGAAGGTGGCGAAAAATATGAGAAAATTTAACGTGGAAATTGCCGTTGGTATCTTTGTGTTTTTTGGTATCCTTTGCCTGGCTTACATCTCTGTAAAGTTTGGGAAAGTTAGCCTGTTAGGTGACCATTATTATCCAGTAAATGCCGTCTTTAGCACAGTCAAAGGACTTAAAAAAGACACTATGGTGGAAATAGCAGGAGTTGAAGTTGGTAAGGTTGAGGATATTAAACTGGTGAATTATGAGGCTGTTGTTAAGTTAATGATTCGCGATGATATAGCATTGCAGGAAGACGCTATTGCCTCTATCAGAACTAAGGGACTTATGGGGGAAAAATATATAGAAATTGCTCCTGGTGGATCGGACAGCGTGCTGAAGCCGGGGGACTCAATACATGAGACAGAACCGCCGATCGATTTAGAAAAGCTAATAGGAAATTTTGTTTTTGGGAAAGTGAAGGATTAGAGAAATGAGATATAGCAAGATTATGTTGGTAATGTTTATTGGGGTATTTTTCTGGGCATTTATGTCTCCTTTTGCTTGGGCCGAGGAGGAACCTGGGAAATTAGTTATGGAATCTATAGATAGAGGTTTAGCCATTCTTAAAGAACCCTCTCTGATCGGGGCAGAAAAAGTGCAAGAGCGCAGGCAAAGATTATGGGAGGAGATTTCTCCTGTGTTTAATTTCGAAGAAATGTCTAAAAGAGCCCTTGGCGTCCATTGGAAAAAACGTTCACCTGAGGAAAAAAAAGAGTTTGTGGAATTATTTACCGACATTCTAAAAAATACTTACATAGGAAAAACAGATACTTATTCTGGCGAAAAAATGGAAGTTCTGCGGGAAAGACATGATAGCAGTTATGCAGAGGTGCAAGCTAAATTAATTACAAACAAAGGGACAGAGGTATCCGTGAATTATCACTTGGTTAGTAATCATGGGAAGTGGAGAATTTACGACGTGGTTATCGAAGGTGTAAGTCTGGTCAATAACTACCGAAGTCAATTTAATAGTATCTTACTTAAATCCTCGTATGAGGAACTAGTTCAAAGAATAAAGGAAAAAAAATGAAGAGATCAATAATTAGGGGTAACCAAATGAGAGTATCCAGTTTATTGACGTTTCTTTTTCTTGTGACCATTTGCTTGAATGGGGCATTTGTTTGGGCAGAATCTTCGCCACTTTCCAATAGGCAATCTGATGAAACTACAAGTACCGGAAAAAAGTCTGGTATGGATACGAATATCGAAGGTGAGAAATCTGTTTCCAGCGGACAGACTGGAGAAATCGTGAGCGAGAATAAAGGCTCTGCTACAAATGCAAATACTGAAAGCGAAAAGTTAGAACCTGTTTCCGCCGGACAACCTGGTGAGACCGCAGGTGTCGGCAAAAGCTCTGTTAAAGATACGAATATTAAAAGTGAAAAATTAGGACCTGTTGATGTGGAGTTTGAAACTACTTTCAGCAGCACCGAAACTGCTTCTATTAGTGATCCAATTCAGCCGTACAACCGATCTATCTTTGTCTTCAACGATAAGGCTTATTATTATGTAGTTAAACCAGTGTATAAAGGATACAATAAGGCGGTGCCTGAAAAGGCAAGAGTGAGTGTCAGAAATTTTTTCTCAAATATTGCAATGCCTGTTCGTTTTTTTAATTGCCTCTTTCAGGGAGAGTTTAAGGGTGCAGGCACAGAGTTAGCGCGTTTTGTTATTAATACCACTTTTGGGGTGGCGGGGTTTTCCGATCCAGCAAAGTCACTATTTCATTTGGAGAAACAAAATAGGGACTTTGGACAGACCCTTGCTAAATATAAAATAGGAACAGGTCCTTTTGTTGAATGGCCTTTCATCGGGCCATCCAGTGCGCGTGATACCGTGGGATTTGTAGGAGACTTGGCTTTGAATCCATTAACTTTACTTTCCTTCTTTGCCGGGCCATTTGTGAGTACTGGAGTAAATTCTTACGATTATATGAACGAAGTTTCCATTGATAAAGGAGAGGCTTATGAGAGTATTACAAAGCCAGCCATCGATCCGTATATTGCGCTTCAAGACGCTTATGTGCAAAATCGAATTAAAAGGATAAAAGAATAATCCGTATCATTATCGTGATCGTGGGATTTTTAATTAGATTTCCATTCCGATGGTGACTTGGTGTATAGTATGACAAAGAGTTGCAATGTTGTGTAGCTCCCGGGGCCATGTTCTTCGTAATGCTGTTTAAAATCCTCATATTAGAAAATAAACAAATTTCAAGATAAATGTATGCCTTTTTCAATATTGTTTGAGAGAAAATGAGGTGAGGTTGAAAGGGGTAAGCATGCACATCATAATACGAAATTATAGTAAACGATTTAATTAATTTTCTTCAGTTCTTGTTTGGCAACGAGAGATTTATTATTGTTGTTGACTATAAACTTTTTGTGAGTTTAAAACCAGCCTTTTGTATCTTTCTAAATGTAGTGCTGATATTTTTTGTGGGTTGTTTTGGACTGAGAATAAACCTCTAAACTGAAAATCCACTCTTACTAAAAAGGCTAAGAACTCCTTAATAGGAATCTATGAACAGACTAACAAAATTGTTAATCTTGTCAGTGTGTCTGCTGTGCTATGGATGCAAGACAGTTTCTAAGAGCACGATAAATGTAAACTTGGATGTTCCTTATCGAGATATAAAAACCATGGCTGTGATGCGCTTTGATGATGAGCTTATTCAGCGTGAGGCTGTGAGTGGTAATGTAATAAAAACGATAAGCAATCCCAATGCAGGGCAGATACTTGCAGATATGATGATCGGCGAATTGTTAAAATGGAGGAAATATCACATTTTAGCTCGTTCAGAGATCAAGCGCGAGATAAAGAGTGGAGGCGAAAAGGAGGAACCCCTGGTCAAGCGGAAAGACTATGCTACCATTGGAAAGATATTAAAGGCAGATACCGTTGTTTTTGGTAAGGTATCTAATTTTGAATTATCAGATATGACAGTTTATGCGCGAGGGAATGTTTCT
>JAGWZR010000261.1 GCA_018968795.1 Planctomycetota bacterium
TTGTCTGTGGCAGTACACACGAGGGTGAAGAGGCTATTATTCTGAAAATCTTTAAACAAATATGCAAAAGATTCCTAAAATTAAGACTCGTGTTGGTTCCCCGGCATATCGAAAGGGTCAATGATGTAATAAAACTAATCGAGTCTATGGGATTTAAGTGTGCAAGAAAGACATCGCTCGATAAGGGAAGCAGAGTGGGGGAGCATAAGTATGAAACTATTATTCTTGTCGATACGGTTGGAGAATTGCTCGCCACGTATAGTATTGCTGATTGCGTATTTGTTGGGAAAAGTCTTGTGCCGCAAGGCGGTCAAAATATGATGGAACCCGCAGGGCTTGCTAAACCAATTATCGTTGGACCACATACGTTTAATTTTAATGAAGAGGTTCAGCTATTAAAAGAAGCAGGCGCTATAAAGATTATCCAGGACGAATTATCGTTGTCAAACGAAATGACATATTTATTGGAACATCCAGATGAGGCACAAAAAATGGGAAAGAGGGCGCAGTCAGTTGTAATGAAGCAAAGGGGCGCTACAGACCGTAATTTGGACGTATTAAGGAAAATTTTATTGAAGGAGAGGGTGGTATCAGTATGAAGAAAGGAAGGCATTTATTTACATCAGAATCAGTTTCTATGGGGCATCCGGATAAGGTTGCCGACCAAATATCGGATGCCGTATTGGACGCAATGCTTGAGCAAGATTCGATGAGCAGGGTAGCTTGTGAAACGCTTGTGACAACAGGCGTAGCCTTTGTCGCAGGTGAATTTACCACAAAGGCTAATGTCAACATTCCTGACATTGTAAGAAATACCATAAAAGAAATTGGTTATACTGACGCCTCAATGGGATTTGATTATAATTCGTGCGCGGTCATTACAAGCATTGGGAAGCAATCCCCGGATATTTCTCAAGGTGTGACTGAAGGCGAAGGTCTTCATAAGGAACAAGGCGCTGGCGACCAGGGTATGATGTTTGGCTACGCCTGCAACGATACGCCGGAATTAATGCCGCTTCCTATTATGCTGGCTCACCGGATTATTATAAAACATGCTGAACTAAGACAAAATGGAACATTGAAATATTTACGTCCTGATGCAAAATCACAGGTAACCGTAGAATATGAAGACCATAAACCTATCCGGGTGCATACTGTGGTTGTTTCTACCCAACATGCGCCTGATGTGAAGTATGAAACGATTAAAGCTGATATGATTGAAAAAGTTGCAAAGCAGGTGATTCCCGCAAATTTATTGGATAGCAAAACGATCTATCATATAAACCCAACGGGGCGTTTCGTAGTCGGTGGTCCTCAAGGAGACTGTGGTTTAACAGGGCGAAAGATTATCGTGGATACGTACGGTGGTTGGGGACGTCATGGTGGCGGAGCATTTTCTGGTAAAGACCCAACAAAGGTCGACCGAAGCGCCTGCTATGCAGCAAGACACATTGCAAAGAACGTGGTAGCCTCTGGTCTTGCAGATCGATGCGAGGCACAGGTGGCTTATGCCATCGGTGTTGCAAAACCACTTGCTGTCCATATCACAACGGAAGGCACTGGGAAGGTTTCTGATGAGAAACTCACCCAAATTTGTGAAAAGGTTTTTGATATGACGCCTAGAGGTATTATTGATCGGTTAAAACTGAGAAGGCCAATTTATAAGATTACTGCCCGGCACGGCCATTTTGGTCGGTCGGAAGACACTTTTACATGGGAAAAGACAGACATGGTGGATGCCTTGCGAAAAGCAGCGGCCATTTAGAGAAAGAGAAAGGGAAAGTTAAAGTTTATGAACTATGATATAAAAGATATAAACCTTGCGCCCGGTGGTAAAAAGCGCATTGAATGGGCCAGTAATGATATGCCTGTCCTCGCAGAAGTAAGGGAAAGGTTTGAAAAAGAAAAGCCACTAAAGGGCACGAAGATGTCCGCCTGCCTTCATGTAACGGCAGAAACGGCAAATCTTGCAAGAACGCTCAAGGCAGGCGGGGCTGATGTTGTGCTTTGTGCCTCAAATCCTTTGTCCACTCAGGACGATGTGGCAGCCTCACTCGTTAAAGATTATAATATTCCTGTCTTTGCAATAAAAGGGGAAGACAACAAAACGTATTATAAGCATATTACTTCGGCGCTTGATCACAAACCAACCGTTACGATGGACGATGGGGCAGATCTCGTTTCTGCCATTCATAAAGAGCGGAAGGAACTCATTCCGCAAATACTTGGAAGTATGGAAGAGACAACTACAGGTGTGATACGATTAAAGGCGATGGAAAAAGACGGATCACTTAAGATTCCAGTCATTGCCGTAAATGATGCCGACACAAAACACCTCTTTGATAATCGTTATGGAACGGGGCAGTCAACAATTGACGGGATTATTCGAGCAACAGACATATTGCTGGCAGGTAAGATATTTGTGATCGCAGGTTACGGCTGGTGTGGTAAAGGACTGGCCATGCGCGCAAAAGGTATGGGCGCGAATGTTGTGATTACGGAGATTGATCCAATTAAGTCGTTGGAAGCTGCTATGGATGGTTTCATGGTTATGCCTATGATTGAAGCCGCCAGGATTGGTGATTTATTCTGCACATTAACGGGAAATATCCACGTAATCAGAAAAGAGCACTTTGAAGCCATGAAAAACGGGGCTATGGTTTGCAATTCCGGCCATTTTAATGTGGAGATTAATATTGAGGCGTTGGAATCCTTAGCGACGAAGGTTAATAAATCAGTTCGTAATTTTGTGGATCAATATGTACTAAAGAATGGCAGATCGGTTTACCTTCTGGGCGAGGGGCGCCTTATTAATCTCGCAGCAGCGGAGGGACATCCTGCTTGCGTGATGGATATGAGTTTTGCCACACAAGCGCTATCTACGGAGTATGTAATAAAAAATAAAAGTAAATTGTCCCCAAAAGTTTTTGACGTACCCAAAGAGATTGATCAGTGGGTGGCCAGCCTGAAATTGAAGTCTATGCGCATTGCTATTGATACGCTTACAAAGGAACAAGAAAAGTATCTTTCCTCGTGGGAGGAGGGCACCTGATTTTCATACTATGGCCATTATTAAACCCTTTCGAGGATTGAGGTATAATCAAGACATAATCAAGGATATCTCATCTGTTGTCACACCGCCTTACGACGTGATTTCACCGCAGGAGCAGGAAAAATATTATCAAATTCATCCAAACAATATCATTCGTTTGGATTTTGGAAAAGACTTTCCTGGAGATACTGAGCAAACGAGCAAATATACTCGCGCCGCGGAATTTCTCAATAGCTGGAGGAAAAACGGGATACTCAAACAAGAAGACGTTCCGGCGATTTATATTTATGACCAGGAATTTTTGTCTGGTGATAAGTGGTTGGCTCGTAGAGGTTTTATTTCATTGGTGAAGCTGGAGCCGTTTGATAAAGGATACATCTATCCTCACGAGCAAACGCTTCCCGGACCTAAGGCAGACCGCTTAAAACTCACCCAATCATGCCAAGCAAATCTTAGTTCCATATTCGCCCTTTTCCCGGATGAGAATAATACGATTG
>JAGWZR010000262.1 GCA_018968795.1 Planctomycetota bacterium
TATGAATGCCATGCAGGAATTTAATAAAATCGTGCAATATATGACGGGGTTAGACCCTGAAAAAGCAAGTCCGGCTGAGAAGAAAAAGCCTGGAACTGCGCGTTGCCTCGCCTTATTATATCGAGGGCCTGATGCGATTCGCAAAATAAGAAATATTCTGGGACCAACCGACTCAAAAAAGGGTGAACCTGGCAAGGTTCGTAGGATTTATGGGGAAGATATCATGAAGAATGCTGCGCATGCCTCTGACAGTTTGGAGAATGCGGAAAGGGAACGAAAGATTATTGGAATGTGGGATAACAAAGGCGCTTGCGAGCTCACGGAGTTGATCGGAGATTATTTACGAAAAAAGTAGAAAGTAGCAGCATGCTTATTCAGAAGATAAATGTGGGCCCTTTAAAGGTATGTTGTTATATTGTTATGGGTAATGCCTCACACGAAGCCATGATTATTGATCCTGGCGCAGACGCAGAAACCTTAATTGCATTCTTAAAAGACAAACAATTGATTCCTAAAATCGTTGCCATCACACATGGACACGGCGACCACATCGGCGCTAACGCCAAGCTCAAAGAGGCTTTTCCTGATATCCAAATTTGTATCCACGAAGAAGATCAAGATATGCTGCCTTATCCTGCAAAAAACCTTTCAATACTTGCTGCGTTCTATGGAGGCGTGACAGTGCGATCTCCCTCAGCAGATCGATTATTGAAGGATGGAGATACGGTTACTGTGGGTAAATACACATTTGAAATAATTCATACCCCGGGACACACACCCGGCGGAATATGTTTATACAGCAAAAATCAGGAGAACGGGCAGCCTCCGGTGTTATTTTCGGGAGACACCCTTTTTAAAGAAGGCATTGGACGCACAGACTTCCCAGGCTGCAGCCAGAAAAGGCTAATCCGTGCGATTAAGGAACGATTATTCGTACTGGATGAAAAGACGATTGTCTATCCAGGCCACGGACCATCAACAACCATTGCAGAAGAAAAGAAAAATAATCCATTTGTTAATGAGGTAACCATACATGGTTGAAAGAAGAGAAAATATAAAAGAGTTATTCATCGAAGAAGAGATGAAGGATTCGTATCTGAGCTATGCCATGAGCGTCATCATGAGCCGGGCGCTTCCGGATGTGAGGGATGGTCTTAAACCATCGCAGAGACGTATCCTTGTTGCCATGAATGACCTTAGCCTCGGGCCTCGCTCCAAATCCAGAAAATGCGCTAAGATTGCAGGCGATACAACGGGCAACTATCACCCACACGGCGAGCAGGTAGTTTACCCGACTCTTGTCCGTATGGCGCAGGATTTCAATTACAGATACCCGCTGGTTGAAGGGCAGGGAAACTTTGGCTCGATTGACGGAGACCCGCCGGCAGCCATGCGTTATACCGAAGCCCGTATGACGGAAGTCACCATGATTCTTATGGAGGATATCGAGAGAGATACCGTTAATTATGTGCCTAACTATGATGATACACGGACGGAACCGGTTGTCCTTCCATCAAAATTTCCAAATTTGCTTTGCAACGGTTGCTCAGGTATTGCAGTTGGTATGGCAACAAGCATCCCGCCGCATAATGCTAACGAAATCTGCGATGGAATTACCATGGTCATTGATAATCCAGACGTAACCATTGAAGAGTTAATGAAGGTTATCAAAGGGCCTGATTTTCCTACAGGGGCAATGATCTGCGGCACGCAAGGAATCAAAGATGGGTACTTAAGTGGCCGCGGAACGATCATAGTGCGGGCGAGAGCGCATACGGAAACGTCCAAGAGCGGGAAAAAGAGCATCGTTATTACGGAAATACCCTACCAGCTTAACAGGGACAATATTTTAGAGAGAATGGCGGAACTGGTAAAGGAGGATATACTAAAAGGCATTTCGGATATACGCAACGAAAGCGACCGTGAAGGCAGCCGCCTCGTTGTTGATTTAAAGAAGGGAGAAGACGAGGAGGTTGTTTTAAACCAGCTTTACAAGCACACAAAACTCCAGGACAGCTTCAGCATTATCATGATCGGGCTAATCAACAATAGACCAGAAACGCTCAATCTCAAGCAGATGTTGGTTTATTATATTGAACACCGAAAAGTTGTTATTGTCCGCAGAACGAAATATTTACTGGCGAAGGCGCAGGCTAGGGCTCACATCCTTGAAGGCTTGATGATCGCCCTGCAAGATATAGACAAGATAATCAAACTGATCAGATCATCCGAATCTGTCGAGTCTGCACGCCAGGGACTCATGAGTAAGTTTTCCCTTTCTGAAATTCAGGCAAATGCAATCCTGGACATGAAACTACAGAGACTGACTGGTCTTGAGCGGGGAAAAATCGAGGAAGAATATAAAAAAGTATGCGCCGATATTAAAGAATACCAGGCTATTCTGACCAGTGAAAAACTGGTGCTGAATATTATCAAAAAAGACGTTGTTGAAATCAAAGAACGCTTTGGCGATAAACGCCGCACGGAAATTGTGGGCGCTGTTACAGAATTAAACATGGAAGACCTCATTGCAGAGGAGAATGTCGTCGTTACTATCAGTCACGAAGGATATATCAAACGGTCACCGCTTGCGTCTTACAGAAAACAGCATCGCGGCGGCAAAGGCGTTACCGGCGCCGAAACGAAAGAAGGGGATTTTATAGAACATTTGTTTGTCGCATTGACGCATGATTACATCCTGTTCTTCACTGACCAGGGACGGGTCTATTGGCAAAAGGTTTACGATATTCCACAAATGGGAAGGACATCAAAAGGACGGGCGCTGATTAATTTACTGGAATTGAAAGAAGGGGAAAATGTAACCTCACTGATTCCTGCGCGCGACTTTGACACCCGGCAACTGGTAATGGCAACCAGCCATGGAATTATTAAGAAAACGGAGCTAAGCGCCTATGGTAATCCCAAAAAGGGCGGCATTATTGCCATTAATCTGGATGAAGGGGATAAGTTGATCTGTGTTAAACTAACAAACGGCAAACAGGACATCATCCTTGGAACTGAACAGGGAAAGGCAATGCGTTTCTCTGAAGAAAACGTAAGAACTATGGGACGCGCAACACATGGAGTAAAAGGAATCAAACTCAAAAACAAAGACAAAGTTGTTGGTATGGTGGTCGTTGACGAGAAGGCCTCTATGCTTACTGTTTGTGAGAAAGGCTACGGGAAGCGCACAGATTTTTCGGAGTATCCAGCCCATCACAGAGGCGGACAGGGCGTTATTAACATTAAAACAACCGATAGGAATGGTAATGTAGTGGCAGTAATTGACGCGAGAGACACGGACGAGCTAATTATGATTACCGCCAAAGGTATGATTATCCGCACACCTGTAAATACCATTCGTGCCATCGGAAGAAATACGCAAGGAGTCACACTCTTCTCCGTAGACGAAGGAGACAAAGTGGTTTCCGTTGCTCGTGTTGTTCCAGAAGAAACAGAAGAAGGAAAAGTTGTTGAAGAGGGTACGCAAGAGAATACCGAAGAGTAAAGTCGCCGAAACCACAGGAAGGAACTCA
>JAGWZR010000263.1 GCA_018968795.1 Planctomycetota bacterium
ATGGGCTTAATATTAATTCCCAGGGTTTTAAAAATATCCAATCAATTCCCCTCCTAAGTTTATTTAACCGTGTGTTGAATTAACTCCAGGATAGCGTCTGTCTTTGGCAACTTCCCCATTAAAATAAAGGACATCATCAAAGAATAAATCGTTAATGATTCGATGAATGCCAGACCAATAAACATAACAAGCTGAATCTTCCCCGCCATTTCTGGCTGCCTTGCCATGCCGCTGGCTGCGCCAAAAACCGCAATACCCTGCCCTATACCACAACCTAACGCTGCAAAAGCTATTAATGCTACAGCAACTGCCAAACCTGCAAAATAAAGCACGTCTACTCCCTCCCTCCAAAAAATTTCAGTTAATGATCTTCTTGTTGGATGCTAAACACACCAACCACACAATTGCAAAATATTACTCCACATAAATCAACAAAAACGACCCATTAAATTCATTTAGTTATCGTTACTGTGAATAATAATTTTAGATACATTAAACTTTAATCACACGGCATAACAAAATTAACTACTTATATACTTAAAAAAACTAACCTCTGTATTATATTTTTCTCCAGTACTTTAAGATTATCTATAGTGTTTTATAGGTTTACAATAATTACAAGTTAAATTTGATTTGCAATACACTGCAAAAAATTGCCAGCAGAAGATAGAAGCTCGCTTCCTTTGCTCGTTTTAAACAGCTCAAGTATGGCATCTGTCTTTGGTAATTTCCCAACTAGGATAAAAGACAACATTAATGAATAAATCGTTAATGATTCAATAAATGCCAGACCAATAATCATAGCAAGTTGTATTTTGCCGGTCATCGCAGGCTGCCTAGCCATAGCTTCAACTGCACTACTGACCACCCTGCCCTGCCCTAAACCACAACCAAATGCTGCAACTGATATTAAGGACACGGCTATCGCCAATGCTGCGAAATAATTCATTCTTTCTCCTCCATTTCAGAAAAATCTAAAAAATTAAGCCGTTAAGCCACGGCTGCCTCCTTCCCCAAAATCAATAAAGATATTCATAAAATTATAGTATTAATGGTGTTCGTGTTTGTGCTCTTCCTCATCATGAATGCCAATCGCACCTGCTATATAAAAACTCGCCAACAACGAAAAAATCATTGCCTGTATTGTACTCCCAAGCAATGCTAGAAATACCATAGGCAAATGCATAGGTATAGGTATAAAACCCAATAAAAATGGGGAGAATCCGATAAATATTGCAATAATAGTATCCTCACCCAAAATATTTCCAAAAAGACGCATGGATAGCGACAGCGGACGTGAAAGCAGTTCCTGCATTACATGTAAAGGAAATACCAAGGGGGCAAGCCAAATTGGCTTGCCAGCCATGTGTTTCAAATAACCCACAACACCATTATTTTTAAGTCCCTGATAATGTGTAACAAAGAAAACAATAAGTGTTAATGCAATTGTCGTATTAAAATTACTTGTGGGAGAGTGAAACAGGGGTATTTGCCCTAGCATGTTCATAAAAAAGATGTAAATAAACAACGTTCCGATGAACGGGATAAAAGGTCCCGCAACTCGTCCCATCTGTGACTTGACAAAATCTTCAAGCCCTTCCACGATAATCTCCAAGAGTGCCTGTAATCTGCCGGGCACCTTTTGCAGCCTTCTTGTAACAATAATAGAAAATATGCCCAAAAATATGATTATACCCACAGACATAATTATAGGCACCAATTCGTGTTTGGTTAAACCAAAGAATTGGCTGTGAGAATCAATAGGCACCAAATCTACAAACGATGGTAATTCATTTGTATTTTCACTTCCACCACCCGCACCAGACACGTAACTTACACCCCTTTCTTATCAGTGTTGATCGAAACGTCGTTAATACCCCTATAAGACACCTTAATAGATTTATTCATGTAATTTACAAGCAACCTACCCACAATTTTCAGAATAACTACAGCCACTACTATACCCAGACCAAGTGCCATAGCAAATATGTTAATCTCTAAAAATAAGCAGGCTGAAAGTAAAATTGCGCCTAAGATAAAGTATTTTAAGAAACTTATCTTGAGAAAAAATCCTTTAATCTTAGACCTTTTATGCTGTACCGCATGTTGTATTGCCCACCATGTTGTTTTAAACAAAACGATACTTATAAAACAACCTATTGCAAGGCTCACCGATAACATAAAAGACATGTAAGAGACTGAACACATAATTAGAATCAACGCTAAAAATAACGATGTCTTAAGCACCCTGTCGGGAAACCCTTCGTCAATAATAAAACTAGGGTTTTCTTTATCACCTGTTATCATTGTTCTTTTCATTGTTACCTGACAACTTTTTTATTACCTTAAAAAATTCTATAAAACTTCCAACAATTCCCAATATAATAAAACACAGCATAAACCATGGCGGGGTACTGAGTTTTTTATCTATATAGCTGCCTAAAAAATATCCACCTGCTATGGCGCCTGCCGTTGTAAAACCAAAGCTTCCCACTATCCCTAAAATACGAAACACTTCATCTTTATTTTTATCGAAAGGCAAAAATTATTACCTTGATAAATTTACATTGAAATATTTTATATCTACCTACTTCAGCGCTAGTATCTATAGTCGACAACAAGAGAAAGACGTTATTTCCCGTATCAAGTACGGAGATAATAATCCATTGGTAGAGACAAGTTTAAAACCTGTCTCTACAACAAATGCGAATTTCCACTCCCCGCTTTATCTGCTTATTCCACTACATCGCCGCCTATTACCGCATCCTAGTATAGCGCTTCAGATTGCTTCGCTACCGCTCGCAATGACAATAAACCTGTAAATGTTTTAATGAAACGCTATGCTAGACAGTAAAAATTTACCCTTATATTTTGTGATTATACTATTTCTTTTCTGAAATTGGCAATACAAATAGAAAAGTTCAAAAATTAAGATATAAGCCCGTCACTTGCATTCAAAAAGCTTTATTAACGCTTGTTTTACGTGCCAAACTATTGTCATTGTGGAATCCATAATATTTAAATACACGGGAGAATGCTGCACCTGACACAGACCCTTGATTAATCGTTCTTCGTGCTCCTGAGAATAGTCCTCAACAATTTCATCGAGGTTCTTAGATTTATTAATAACATATTTCATGAGTACTTCATTCTTGGTTACTAAAGTATCACCCGCTGTTTTTAATATATCAAGTGTTTCCCTGAAGAGATGACGGATCTCACTTACGGCCTTATCGCTGAACAGTATCCTCTCACTAACTTTGCCCCTTACATGCTGAAGTACGGAATCCAATCCGGTAACAGCCATTTCAATACTACCAACAATTGATAGCAATGATTTTATCAACTCCTTATTAGCGTTAGGTTCTGTAGCCTTCCCGCCGAGCAGCTTTCTTAATTCATTTCCTTCATCACGAGCAGTCTGGCTTACTTTATTTGCCTCATCGAGCAAACCAACCTTATTTTTCATGAAACCGTCCATGCAAAGGTTCAAAATCGTCTCTGCTTTGAAGCATATAC
>JAGWZR010000264.1 GCA_018968795.1 Planctomycetota bacterium
TACATCATGGATGCCGATAGTGAAGAGGCTGAACAGATTCTGAGCGGTGGAGAGAAGGCCAAGTCTAAAGCGGTTGTAAAGTCAATACCAAAGCAGAAACCGAAGCCAAAAATTACTCCAAAATCTAAGACAGCAAAAGGCAAAGGCAAAAATAGGTGATTTTGGTTTTTGGGAAAAAGTATTTTGGTAGGTTACTACATGGGTAGTCTAAAACAATAGTATCTAATAGAATGCACAACCAAGGAATATTATCAGGTCTTAGGGTAACCGCAATAACCATTAAAGCTAATTTAAAAGTGATTGAAAGTATTACTTACAAATTTCCATTCAGATTACGGGGGGGCATGACTTTTATCTTCTTTATTTATTCAAAGAGTTGAATAGATTCAACGATGTTTTTTTGTCCTGTCCAAGAACAAGCAGACTGAATCAACTTGCGAAAGAAATAAAAAAAGAGAATGTCTTTGATGTAAATTTTCCCGACAAAATTAGGGAAATAAAGCACATAGTTAAAAACTTGGGCAAAGTTATTTCTATTTTAAGGCAAGGAAATTTTGATTTAATACACGTTAATGGATCCCCAGACCATAAGATAATAACGTATGCAGAGATTTTATTAGGTAATAGAATACCTATAATTAGAACGATACATAGCTCATTGCCTCATACAACAAATCTTTTTTCAAAAATCCGGAAGCGTTATTTTCAAAACCATGCAATTTTAGTATCTAACTTTCAACGGCGGCTTATGTATAAAGCTGGATATAAGGATGACGAATTTACCGTGATTTATAATGGTGTTGATACAGATTATTTCTGTCCTAAACCAGAGCACAAAAAACTTAGAACTAAATATAATATAAATGAAAACGATATTGTATTTGTAAGTACCGCAGGCACGTCTTTGCATAAAGGATGGCAATTGTTAGTAGAAGCCGCATCGAGATTAGATAGTAACTTAAAAAATAAAGTAAAGATAATAATAGCAGGCGTTCTGCCCGCAAAAGAGACAGTCGAAGCATATGTTGACAAATTTGATATGAGGAATCATGTATTATTTACTGGCTTGCTCAAAGACACAAGGGAAATCGTTTCTTTAGCAGATATGGGTTTTGTCTTATCCTATGGAATTGAGACAATATCTTATGCGTGCCGAGAAATGATGTCAATGGGGAAACCCGTGTTAGTTTCTGATTACGCTGGACTACCCGAAAATATTGATGATGGTATAAACGGATGGATAGTAAAAACGTATGATGTAAGTTCAATATTTTCTAAATTAAACGAGATTTTAAAGAACCTAGATAGTCTTGACAGATTCTCTCTCTCCGCAAGAAAAAAAGCTGAGAAATATTTTGGATTGAAAAAATTTATCGATGAAACTTATGCTTGTTATAAATCAGTCTTGAACTAGCACAACAAATATTATTACCTATTTGGTAAAATTGATGTATTGATGGGGCAAACGATACAACGCATTCATAAATAACCAATTATTCTTCTGAGTAAATAATCTCCGATTGTATTACAAAAATGTAGCGCCTGTCGTGGAGAAGTTTTAAGTTTCCTGTATATTCAAAAGATTTATAGTGCGAAGACTACTGTTGAGGTATTAATTTCCCGCATCCTTTTCACGCATTTTTCTGCGATTACACTGCTTTAGTTTCCAATCCATTCCTTATTAATCCATCCTAATATACGATTAACTGGATTTCAGAAATACTATTACGTTTGCATTTTGATCTTATCATGTGTCAGTTTCTCTTGAAATTCAATATAATTTTCGAGTGACAGGGAAAGTATAACCAGAAAGGTTGTCGCCTGAGATAAAGAGGAAAATCTATAGTAAAACTGGCAAAATGCATATTGTGTTTTATACTATTATTGATAAAATGTATTGTTGTAGTTGAACGTTCAGACTTAACTTAAAACAACCGATAAGATTGCAGCATGACATAATTGGCTGCCATGGAAACCATTGGAAATAAGGCCAGAGAGGGAATTTGCGCAAAGACTTGATTGTATCTTCAGAAGAAGGGGGTATATTGGAATTTTCTGATGAATAGGCTTTCTGTAACTATTATCACTTATAACGAGGAAGGAAACATAAGAAACTGCCTTGAAAGTGTGAAATGGGCTGATGAGATAGTGATTATTGATTCGGGTAGTCAAGATAAAACTGTAGAAATTAGTAAGGAATATACGAGCAAGGTCTTTATAAATCCATGGCCAGGCCACTACCAGCAGAAAAACTTTGCAATTGACAAGACTACTAACTTGTGGGTTTTTAGTATTGATGCCGATGAGAGGGCGACGCCAGAGCTTAGAAAAGAGATAGAAGGGGTATTGATAAATCCTCTCTTTGATGGTTATCTATTTCCACGCAAAAACTACTTTCTGGGGAAATGGATGAGGCACGGCGGTTGGTATCCAGACCATGTCCTGAGGCTCTTCAGAAAAGACAAGGGGAGATTTGGAGGGATAAACCCCCATGATAAGGTAATAATAGATGGGGGTAAGGTAGGGGTTATTAATACCCCGATTGTCCACCTAACCTATAGGAATTTTTTCCAGTATATAGCTAAACAACACGCCTATACAACCATATCGGCCAAGGAGATTGTAAAGAGGAGAGGCAAGAAGATAAAGGTTGGTCAGTTGACCCTCATCGGTAGATTCTTCACCAAGTTCCTTGAACGGTATATCTGGAAGATGGGTTTTCTCGATGGACTCCATGGCCTGATCGCGGCTATTGCGGCATCATATTTTGCGTTTGTAAAGTATGCAAAGGTGTGGGAATTAACAGAGGAAAGGAAATGAAGGTTAGCGGTTTTACGTTCGTTAGAAATGCAGTGAAATTTGACTATCCTATTATTGAATCTATACGTTCTATACTTCCAATAGTAGATGAATACATAGTAAATATTGGTGATTCTGAGGATGATACTGTTGGGTTAATCAAGTCTATCGGGGATACAAAGCTTAAGATTATAGAATCTGTATGGGATGAAAGCTTGAAAAAAGATGGATTAATCTATTCCCATCAGACCAATAGTGCCCTTAACCAGTGTACTGGTGATTGGGCTTTTTATCTTCAAGCCGATGAGGTGGTTCATGAAAATGACCTTGACAAGATTGTAAGATGTATGGAGAAAAACCTCCGCAATGAAGAAATATTAGGCCTGATGTTCAGATATCGACACTTCAAAGGGGACTATTGGTCAATCGATCCTTGGATGTATCGCAAGGAGATCAGGGTTATAAGAAATAATAGAAAGGTAAGGTCGTCTGGTGATGCCACAGGCTTTTGTTGTGTTACTGATAATCCACAAAAGAATATAAAGGATGGACCTAAAAATCGTTGGGTATACTCGGGTGCGAAGGTATTCCACTATGGATGGGTAAAGCATCCCAAAATTATGAATGAAAAGAAAAAAGAACAGACTTCGCATTATCATAAAAAAATTTCTGATAGCGAAAGGGTCTTCTTTGAAAGAG
>JAGWZR010000265.1 GCA_018968795.1 Planctomycetota bacterium
AAAATAGAATCTACTATAATTGCTATACATTCATTAATATCACCCCGAACGCTTCCGTTTTCCAATTGGATTATAACCTTAGGTATAAATAGACTAATTATGAAAAAAATAAAGCTAACCCTTTATGGGATATTGATAGGATATTTAAGCCTTGTCGGCATGATAGGATGCGCAGCAATCCCCAAAAAAGCCGGGAATGAAAATGAACTCCGGTACAAAATAGATGACTGGAAAGAGCAATTATATTCAAACGATCCCAACGTACGGAGCGCTGCAGCCGTTTCTTTACTGGGATCAAATCTCCATAAAGCCCAAGAACCACTCATAAGAATATTAAACGATGATAAAGCAAGTGAAGATGTTAAGGTGTCTGTTATTAAGGCGTTTGGATTTATGAAGGACGATCGCGCAGCCGATTTCTTAATTAATTTGCTCAATAATGAATCGGCTAAAATACAGACTGCTGCATTGGAAGCGCTCGGAGAATTAAAAACAAGGAACTCTATACAAAAGATGTCCGTGGCGATGTTAAACCCTTTACAACCTCTGCATGCAAAGATGTTGCTGGCTGAGGCGCTTGGAAACACAAATAATCGAGAGGCTGTTGAGCCGCTTATCAAAGTGCTTATGATGGATGATCGTGGATTGAAAGACGTCGCAAAAAAATCTCTGGAAAAGATTACAAAACAGCCAAAAGGCAATAACTCGGTGTGGTGGAAGGAATGGTGGGGCATTAATAAAACAAAGACACAGGACCAATGGCTGGAGGATATCGTATTAAAACAGGAAGAAAATACTAAACAACTAGAGACTCAGATTGAAAAATTGAAACTTGAGATGGCTCAAAAGACGATTAAATTACTTGATGTCCGGACAGATAAATCCGATCCAAAACCGTTAATTGACGCTATCAAGAGTGATTATCATGATGTGAGAATATTTGCGGCAAAAGAGCTCGCCAATATTAAAGACCCCTCTGTCATCGATGCCTTGGTTGATGCTACTTCAGACAGCCAGGAAGAGGTGCGTATCGAGGTTGTTCAAACATTAGGAGAAATTGGTGATGAGCGAGCCGTTAAACCCTTAATCTATGCTCTCGATGACGAAAGTCTGCTTGTGAGAGAAAAGGCTGCAAAGGCTTTAGGCCAATTGGGGAAACCCGAATCGGCAGAAGCTTTAATTTCGGCGTTGAGCAACAATAGCACAAATTTATCGATCATGCGTACCATCATAGATGCATTGGGACAAATTGGAGATATAAAAGCCGTCGAACCTTTGATTAGTTTATTACATCATAAAGAATCAAAAATAAGAGAATGCACAGCAGCTTCACTTGGGAAAATTCATGATGAGCGTGCTGTAAAGCCCCTGATTGCCGCCTTACTTGACGAACAAGAACGCGTTCGCTGGTATTCCGCCGATAGTTTGGGGAAAATAGGGGATCCCGCCTGTGTTGAGCCCCTCGTAAAGCTACTCTCTGATAACAGTGCACGGGTTAGAGAATCTGCGGTAACGGCGTTAGGACAAATAGGAAATCAACAGGCAATAGAGTCATTGATAAAAGCGCTTCAGGATGTAGATAAACGGGTGGCAGAACAGGCTGCAGAATCTCTTGTCAATATAAAGAAAATGGAATTTGAAGTTATGGACACTTTGGCAACCACCTTTTATACCAACAAAGATTACAAAAGGGCTGGGATTATTCTTGAAAAACAAATTGCAAAATATTCGAAGCAGCCTGAATTAAATGAAAAAATTTTACAAACCAAGGTTAAATTAGCCAAAATACTGCTCACAATAAAGGACTGGCAAAAGGCGCTCAGCCTTTATGAAGAAATTGTGAAGCAATCCTCCCACGACGATACAATAAAAAAGGACCTCATCCAGTGTTTAAAAGAAATAAAACAATATGATCGTGCCTTGGAATGGTTCGCAATCTGGATCAAAGAAACGCCTCAAAATAATCAAGTATGCTGGGAAGGCCGTTTAGATATAGCCAATGCGTTGCTTGATCAAGGAAAATATGAAAACGTTAAGAGCCTAATCGATAACTTGAAGGCAGAGGATATCAACCTGGGTGGAGAAAAATTTAAATCTCAATTTCAAGAATTAGGAGAACGATGCTTAAGCAACTTAGCAGATTCAAATAGGATCGGCCAGTTGGGAGTGGAACAAACGTTCGGTTTTGATGATAAAGAATAATTGTATTAAGGAATTTGTAATAGTATGAAAATCCTTATTGTCGGCGCAGGCGCTGTTGGGTTTAACCTGGCAAAGCAATTGTCAAAGGAAGGACACGACATCTCTGTTGTAGAGAAAGACCCTGACCTGGTTAAACTTATTACTGAAAAATTGGATGTCTTCGTAGTATCAGGAACTGCCTCTTCTCCTATAACCTTGGAAGAAGCAGGAATAAAAAATGCCGATATGGTGCTGGCCGTTACAAATAGCGATGAGATAAATATGGTGGTATGCACCCTCTCTCACAGTTATGGTGTCAAGACCAAAATTGCCCGGATAAGAAACCCTGAATTTACCGATGAACAATCAATTTTACATCAGAATGGATTCTATATAGACCATGTTATAAACACAGAAAAGATTACTATCAATTCCATATTGGATATTATTGGAACACCTGGGGCTATTTACGTGGCCGATTTTACAGCAGGCGATATCCTCTTGAGGGGATTTAATGTACCGACGGATGCCCCCATAGTAGGCAAAAAACTCTCAGAACTAAAGGAAGTTGAGTCTACTGACTCTTTTCTCATTGTTGCCATTCAGCGAAATGAAAAGATGGTTATTCCAACCGGAGAAACAAAACTGATGCCGCACGACAACATTTTTGTGCTTGTGGCCAAAGGGGCGCTGCCTTTTTTTCTGCCAATGGTCAACAGACGCGCCGATGAGGTTGAAAAGGTTATTATCTATGGGGTGAATCGTGCCAGCCTTGAACTAGCAAAAAATTTAGAAGATCAGAAAATAGGTGTTACCTTAATTGAACCGGATAAAGAAAAAACACAACAAGCTGCATCGGTTCTTGACAAAACCATTGTGCTTCATGGAAGCGCGCTAGACATTGACCTTCTAAAAGAGGCATCTATTGATATTACAGACTTCTTCGTGGCCTTGTCAGGAAACGAGCAGGTTAATATACTATCTTCGTTATTGGCAAAAAGGCTTGGTGCAAAAAAAGCAATCGTACTTACGGAAGATCCAGCATTTGTGCCAATTATTAACTCATTAGGTATGGATATTGTAATCAATTCAAGACTTATCACTGCGGGGTCTATATTACAATATATCCGACGTGGCGGTACACTCGCTGTCGTAAAATTTCAACAGAGTGAAGCAGAGGCCATGGAGTTAATTGTAGACAAAAACTCAAAGATTGTGGGCAAACCTCTCAGAGAGGTATCCTTTCCCCAGGGTTCTATTTTAGGTGCTATTGTGCGCGAAGGCGTTATGCAGATACC
>JAGWZR010000266.1 GCA_018968795.1 Planctomycetota bacterium
TGTTAAACGGGTATTCCTGCTTACAGACCTGACACGAAATGGCTGGGATCTCGATTGGTTCAAAAGCGGAAACCAAAGATTGCGGAGTCATGTGACTAATATCCAGATAATAGACCTGTCGGAGGGCAGGGCGTTAAAAAATATAGCCATTACCCATATTGAACCCGGACTTGACATATCGAAAAGAAATGGGGAATGCCATATCAAAGTAACCGTTTCTAATTTTTCTCCTTCGTGGGTAAAAGACCTCCTGGCACAGGTCTTTGTCGATCAGAAAAAGGTGACTCAGGGATTTTTCAATATTGATGCCAATTCCTCAGAAACAAAGGAATTTTACTTTGCCGTTGAAAAAGGGAAAGACCACACAGGTTGGGTTGAAATTCCCGGGGATAATTTAACCGTAGATAATAAACGCTATTTCACGATAAACACAACACAAAAACTGGATGCCTTACTGGTTGACGGCGACCCCAAAACGAACATCTACGAGAGTGAAACATTCTATGTGGAGAAGGCATTGAACCCCGGACGTGAACATGCGTCCTCTATTAAAACAACGATATGTTCCATCCATGAAGTTAACAACTTCAATTTTGCCAATTACAACATTGTCTTTTTGTGTAATATCGAAACCTTGCCAACTGAAAAGATCCGAGAGCTTGAAAAGTTTGTAAAAGAAGGGGGGGCGGTTATTTTTTCACTCGGCAACAGGGTGGATGCCGATTACTATAACAATTCTTTTGGTACGCTGCTGCCCCATCGGCTTCATACCATAAGGACTTTTTCCGGTGATAGCCCACTCTCGGAAGAGCAACCCCTTCGCCTGAAGGCATCGGAGAACCTGCATCCTGTCTTGCGCGTCCTTTCCGAAACCGATATGAGCACATTATCCACTGCAAAATGCTATAGAATTTTTTATGTCGATCCAACGCCGCAGGGAAATTGTAAGACCATACTCTCCTTTTCCGATGACACCCCTGCCCTCATTGAAAGACGGATCGAACGGGGAAGGTGTGTGCTTTTTACGTCATCGATCGACAGAGACTGGACGGATATGCCGGTAAAACCCTTCTTTCTGCCGCTGATGCAGCAACTGTGCAGATATTTATCAGGAAATATTTCAGAAGAAACACAGAGTGACATCCTGGTGGGACATGGTTGGCAATCTCCGTGTCCTTATGATGTTAATGCCGTAGAAATAACCAATCCAGAGGGCGCGAAAACCACCTTACAACTACAACTCATCAATAACGAAAAGGCTTTTTTATACAACGATACCACCATCCCCGGGATTTATGCTGTTACCGTGGACGGTAAGCCGCATCAGCAATTTTTCTCTTATTTCCCGGTAAATGTGGACACTGCCGAGTCTCATGTGGACAAGATAGATCAAAAAGAACTTACCGCACTCATGAGCGGTATAAATCTCACCATTACAACCTCTCGCGTTGGCGAAGGACGTGAAGTGCTTTTGGGTGAGGCCAAAAAGACACTTTGGGGGACCTTTTTATTTCTTACCCTCTGCATTCTTTTTGTTGAGTCATTTGTTTCACGAAAATAATCCTATAATTAGAACTACCTACTATTTCTGTGATTGTGCCAGGCTTGCGTTAACGATAAATCCCTTTTACTGTCAAGGGATTTCCATACAGCGCTAAAATGCAATTTGTTTTATCACTATTTAAGAGTTACAACCAAGTTTAATGGATGTGCTGTTCGATTACCTGAAAAACTTTTAAGGTGTTGGGTTGATAAATATCGCTCATGCTTGATATCTATAAAAAACTCCCCAAGACAAATTGCGGCAAATGCGGCGTGCCCACCTGCGTTGCATTTGCGCTTAAGGTGCAAAATGCGCAACGAAAGATGTCCGATTGCCCTTATATCACCGAAGAAAGTGTTGGAGCAGTTTCAGAGAAGCCTGTTGTCACATTAGATGATAACTACGAACGGGTGAGTAACGAATTAGAGGTAATTGCCACGCATACGGACTTCAAAGAGGCTGCCGCCGCTATCGGCGGCCATTTTGATGCCAAAAATGGGTGCGAGCTTATAAGGCTTACCATGATGAACAAACCTTACGAGATGCGCAAAGAAGGGTTATTTGAGGGGGATGCCTATTGTCATGATTCATGGTCAAAGATCATAATTTATGATTATATTCGCAGGAAGGGGAATAAACCTTTAACGGGCGATTGGGTTACGTTGGGGCATTTTCCAAATACCGCCTCTCATGTGAAGGCGTTTCAACGCAGCGCAGAAGAGAAGGTTGCAGAAACCTTCGATAAGAATATGAATGGCCTGAAGGCGCGTTGTAAAGAATTAGGCGGGGTTGAAAACCAGGGTAAAATGAAGGCTGATTATGTTTGTCGTTTTGATCTCTTGCCGTGTGTGCCCTTATATCTATGCTTTTGGGCTGCCGACGAAGAATTTCAAGCTAGTTGCAAGCTGTTTCTGGACAGAAGCGCAGAGGCTTATATTGATATAGAATACCTTGCCTATCTTGTGGAAAGATTTATAGAATCATTCGTTGAGTTGTAATCGTTATTTAGCCACGAATGGACAAATTGGCACGAATCGTTCGTGGTGTTTATTCGTGGCTAAATTTTCACAAAATATATAAGGAAGTTTGCAATGGCGAATTGCTGGAAGTGCGGTCGGTATCTCGGAGAAAAAGATGAGTGGAAGAAAATGACTACCGAGAAGGGAGATATCTGCATCCTCTGTTTTAACAGGGCAAAAGAGATTGACGAACCTCGCATTAGGGCTGATATGGACGCCTTTTTAGAGGACAAGAAAGAACCATCATAATTTTGTTGACTGCAAGGGCGCTTTGTTATAGTTTACATCAATGAAAGGTATTTTTAATCTCGTTGCATTTTTTAGAAAGGGAGGTTGATCATGTTGAAATATGGTTTGCTCTGTCTTGTCATATCGGCAGTACCTATTACGACAGCCTTTGCATCGGGCACTCAGAACGCGCCGCTAACGATTGTCTGGGAGAAGACTTTTGACGATGCGGCTACAAAGGCAAAGAGTGTTGAAAAACCCATACTTCTCGACTTTTTTTCTCCCGCCTGAACAGGCTGCAAAACCCTGGGTACCGTGACGTACCCTGATGCCGCAGTAGTGGATTTTATCAATAAAAATTTTATTCCCTTACAAATCAACGTACAGAGCGGTTCAGACCTTCTTGGCAAATACCGAGCGTTCTGGACGCCCACCATCCTCGTTTTGGATTCTCAAGGCGCTGAGTATTACCGCTTTAATGGCTTTTTACCGCCCGACGAATTTATCCCGCAACTGCAATTAGGACTAGGCATGATGTCACTGGAAAGGCAGGATTACAAGACTGCCAGCTCCAGGCTTAAGTTGGCGGTGGATAAATATCCCAGAAGCGAGGCTGCTCCGGAGGCGCAATATTGGTTTGGCGTTTCAGAATACAAGGCAGCCCATAATGTGGATGCGTTGTTAA